>SYKL01000258.1 GCA_005797785.1 Pseudomonadota bacterium
ACATGCCGAGAAACAACGACAACAGAATGTTCTCGACGAAAATCGACTTTACTGCGAGGCTAATGTAGTGTTCGACCATGATCAGGACTCCCGATACCCGGTCCAGGTGCGCTGGGCCCAGATGATCAATCCAAGAAGAACGAAAGCGCCCGGAGCGAGCACCATCATGCCGTTATTGGCATAGCCGGCATCGTAAGCAAATTGAGGCACCACGTGAAAACCAAACCACGTTCCGGAGCCGAGAATCTCTCGGAAGGATCCCACGGTCAACAGGATCATGCCGTAGCCGACGCCGTTGCCGAGTCCGTCCAAAAAGCTCGGCCAAGGAGGATTGGCCATCGCATACGCCTCGGCGCGACCCATCAGAATGCAGTTGGTGATGATGAGGCCGATGAACACCGAAAGCCGCTGTTCGAGCTCGAACATGTAGGCTTTGAGCACCTCATCGACCACGATCACCAACACGGAAATCACCGCGAGCTGAACGATGATTCGAATGCTCGAAGGGATAAAATTCCGGATCGCAGCCAAGGCGGCATTGCTGAATGCCGTACACACGGCCACGGCGATCCCCATCACCAGAGCCTGCTGCACTTGGGTGGTGACCGCCAGCGAACTGCAAATTCCAAGAATCTGCACCGTGACGGGGTTGTTGTCCGACAATGGGTCAACGAAGGCCTTCTTCGCCTTTGCCCCCAAGAACCCACTCTCTGCCTTTGTCTCCGTCGGTAGAGCACTCACATCAGCCCCCATTGGCGCGGAGACCGCGCAGATAAGGTTCATAGAACCGGACGCCCTGTCCGACCATTTCCGTCACCCCGCGGCAGGTGAGCGTCGCTCCGGTCACTCCGTCTACACAATGCGTGGGGTCGTCCGCACACATTTCGGACGCCTTGCCTTTCACAACTTTGACCGGCTTTGAGGCGCCGGCTGAATCGACAAGCGATTTACCTTTCCACTGATCCTCGAACCAGTCCGAAGTGATTTCAAACCCAAGGCCGGGGGTCTCGGCGGGCGCAAAAAACACGCTCCCCGTCACGGTGCTGGCGTCCGCCCCCAATGCGACGAACCCCGAAATCGGCCCCCACAACCCGCGTCCGTACAAAGGGATCGCAATCGCGCCGACCTTGTCCCCATCAATTCGCTCGTACACCGCCAAATATTCGGGCGCGTCGGCGGTTCCCTTGACCGCCGTCAACGCCGCTTTGGCATCGTCAAGCGACTTGTCTTCGTGGACCTTCCCGTCCCTGTCGACGATCACGATCTTGACGCGTTCGGCGTACAAGGTGTCGATGTCCGGCCCGGTCAGTGGCTTGTCATCCTCCGGCAGGCCTACCGCCGCGAGGACGTCCTTCTGAAACGAGCGTTGCATGTTGAGATCTTGCATCGGTTTCATGGCTGAGTGCGTTCCGGCGAGCGCCAAGCTCGACACAATGCACACCACCGTTGCAAAACCCAGGATGTAACCATTACCAAATTCCGCCATAATCAGCCTCCCTGGGCTGCAAGTCGTGCGACTCGCCGACGGGTGGAGCGCTGAATGACCACATAGTCAATCAGCGGAGCAAAGACGTTCATGAACAGAATCGCCATCATGACGGCTTCCGTATACGCAGGATTAAATACGCGAATCAGCCCCACCATCGCACCGATGCCGAATCCGTAGATCCAACGTCCAACCTGGGTCTGTGCGGCAGAAACCGGGTCCGTGGCCATGTACACCGCGCCGAACATGAATCCACCGACCACCAGATGGTAGTGCGGCGGAAGGTGCATGATCGCCATCGATTCGGGACCCGCGACTTGGCTCAAAATGCCGGTGGTGACCACCAATCCAAGCACACAGGAGACCATGATTCGCCACGACCCAATGCCGGTCACGATCAGCATGCCCGCACCGATCAAGATCGCTAAGGCGCTGGATTCCGCCATCGAACCAGGGATGTTCCCAAGGAAGGCGTCGGTCCAAGTCCAATGTTCAGCGGCCAGCGCCGCCAAGGGATCCCCTCCGCGACCTGCCGCCGAAATAGCCAAAAGCGGCGTTGCTCCCGTGAAACCTTGGATCGGCTCAGCGTAGGCGGTGAACGGATTCCACTTGCCGGCCACATTCCAAACACTACCCGTTCCCGACATCGCAGCCGGAAAGGCAAAAAATGCAAAGGCGCGGGCGGTCAGGGCTGGATTGAGGACATTGAATCCCGTGCCACCAAATACTTCCTTCCCAATCACCACTCCGAAGGACACGCCGACGGCGACCATCCACAGCGGAATGGTCGGCGGCAACGTCAGTGGAAACAGGAGCCCAGTGACGAGAAAGCCCTCGTTAATCTCGTGTTTTCGAACAATGCAAAACAAGAGTTCCCAGATCCCACCGGCGGTGTACGACACGATGACAATCGGGAGCATGTGCCAAGCCCCGCGAAGAAAGCACTGAACGATGCTTGCCGCGTCGGCAGTGTTGCCCTCTCCCAGAAAACCCTGGTGACCGATGTTCCACATCCCCGCGATCATCGCCGGCAAAATGGCGAACACGACGAAAATCATCAACCGCTTCATGTCCATCGGATCGCGGACATGGGAGTCCTGATGCGTCTTTTCCGATGAGGTCAACAGAAAGGTCTCCAACCCTTCGTGAAGCGGCCACGCCCATTTCAGCTTGCCTTCGCCGTAAAAATGCGGACGAACGCTGCCGAGCAGCTTTTCGATGGCGCCTTTCATCTCAATTCTCCTTTTCGTAGGCGGCGAGCGACTCGCGGAGCAAGATTTGGAATTCGTTTTTTGAGGGGCAGATGTAGGTACACAGCGCCGCTTCCTCCGGTGAAAGCTCAAGAAGGCCCAGTTTGGTCGCCTCTTCGATGTCGCCTGCGATCATGGAACGAAACAGGGGATCGGGCAGGATGTCCGGCGATGCAATGACACGTTCATACTGACCAATGGGGATCATCGCGCGGTGGCCGCCATACACCCCGGGCCGAACGTCGGCCGGGGTTTTGCTTCCCAACAGTCCCTTCACATAGGCGGCGTAGACCGAGAAGGTTCCCAAGTCGGGCATCGCCCAACCCAACACCTTTCGTTCTACCGCTTCGGGCAGAACATGCACCCCTCGCCGATAATAGCTCGTATAGGCATCCGACGAAACGGACTCTCCCGTCAGCACCGAGCCACGAATAATGCGCACTCCGTCGGAGATCGCGCCGAGAATATGGGCAATCGGGGCGCCCTGCACGGTGCTCACAAACCGGGGTTGCTTCACTCCCAGGCCCACCGCCGCGTAAACGCGATCGCCCGGGTAGCTCCCCTCAAGAAAAAAGCGACCGATCAACCACACATCCCACGCACGAATGGTCCAGACCACTCCCGAGGCGCCCGTGGGCGGACACAGGTGGTTGACCTGGACAGCGGGATCGCCTGACGGATGCGGCCCGGAAAACTCGCTGGTGCTCACACCTTCCAGGCCTTGGAACGCCGGATGTCGACTACCCGCAGGGGTGGTCACGTACACCGGGCCGTCGATCAACGCCTTCAGAACATACAACCCAGCCTGCAAAGCGGTCTTCCCGTCTGCCGGGATCAGCACATCCGCACCAGGCTGCAGCGGACCCGTTTCCGTACCCGAAACCAGGATCGCTTGGGCTGGACGTGCAGGATCTGCGATCTTGTCGAGTGGTCGCGTGGTCAGGTGGGGCCAAAATCCGCTTCTGAGAAGACCGGTCGTGGCCTCATCACGTGGGATCTTCGACAATTCAGCCGGCGTCCACTGCCGATGCGAAACCGCACCGTCTCCCCCGACCTCGATGATCACTTCAGTGATCACACGCCGAGCACCGCGCCGCACCTCTTTGACTCGCCCAGCCACCGGCGACAGCAGGAGAAGATCGGGATTGGATTTATGAAACAGCAGCGGGGTGCCCCGTTGAACCGCATCCCCCTCTTGCACCGCCATTCGAGGCACAAAGCCGACAAATTCTGGTGGCAGGAGGCCGACGGTCGCCGGCAAATCGAGGGGAACAGGAGCACCGGAAGCGGCGCCCGCAATGGGAAGGTCAAGCCCGCGCGAAAGGGAAATGGTAGCCATGGCGATATCCGGAACGATGGGCCATCGGTACCGCACACGCGGTCGCTCCGTCTATGGGTGGAAAAGAGTTAGGACTGAGCCACATAGAGCAGAAATTAATCTGCTATATACGTTCACTATCGTCGACACCCAATCGCACCAAGACGCTGTCACCTAACCCGGCCCACGCGTGACGCGGCGCAATTGGCCGCGGACCTTTGATGTGCCGTTCCCCGGAACCCTCTGCAACGTGCAGCAATCCAACCGCAAGCCGAACATTTGGGTCCATTGGAACGCCGACATCGGCGACCAAAGGGTGTTTTTTTGTGCAGCTATCGTTGCAATAGGGTAGGGTCCAAGTAATTGCCACGGTAGACGATGACCAGCCAAAAGACGCCTCGTGCACAGCTACTCCCAGCACCGATCTCCGATCGTGAGATCGAGCAGTTGGTTCAGGCCATCAACGGGTACACCCGCCTCGCCGGAGTCGAGCTCGCGCTCCGGATCGGGTCGCTCATCGTGGATCGCTTTTACGCTGGGGACCTCAAGGCCCTGCGTGCCCGCGGCGCCAAAGACGCCTCCTTTCGCAAGCTAGCCTGCCACCCACAGCTTGAAATGTCCGCTTCCTCCTTACAACGTTGCGTGGCGGTGTATGAGCTGTGTGCCCGGCTGGGTGTTTCCACGTGGAAACACCTGGGCGTGAGCCACCTGCGCGCTGTCATGGCGCTCCCCGACCCCGCCCAAAAGCAGTTGCTGCTCGCCGCCGAGGAGGGCGGCTGGACCGTCCAACAGCTCCAGGACCAAGTTCAAGCGCAACGCAACCAAGCCGAAAACCGCGGGCGGCCGCCGCTGCCGCCGCTAGTGAAAACGTTGAACAAGCTCACGCGCCAATTGGAGGGAGCCGCCGTTGACGCTAGCGACCTGGACGCCCTGTCAAAGCTTGATCCTGACGAAGCGCTGCACCTGTACCAAGCCGCCGCCGAGGTCCGCGCCTGGTGTGAGCAGGTGGAGGCCCATTTCCGGCAGCACTTCGTCGGTCTCGACGGGCACTGAAGCTCCGGCGGCGCGCGTTGCGGATGGTCCAGAAATCGCGATCCTGCCCAGGTTTCCCGCTGCGCCGCGGTCGGCCGCACCCGGCCTGCGAGTGGACGGCCCTATCTGACGCTGCATTCTGATCTCAGAACATCCGCCTCGTTCGACCAGCCGGAGGTGGGGTACCGCGACGGAACAGGGCAGTTCGCGCGCTCACACCCGGCGCAGCGGCCCTGCTTTATATTTCGACAAAACATATTCCCGAGAATTTAAAATTCGATATACTACAAATAGTCCCTTGCTCAGCGATCTGTGCGGTGCTAACGTTCGGCGGACGCAACTTTCGGCTGCGTTTAGAGGCCAATGTGCCGACGGAAATTGATCCGCTGACCCTCTCGGTGTACGGGATCCTCACCATCAGTATGGTCGCCGGCATGCTGGGGACCTCGTACCTTCTGGGTCAGCGACACCGAGAGCGAGCCACCGAAGAGCCTTATGAGGGCGGCGTGTGGTCCACCGGCGGGGCCTGGATCCGCTATGTGGCGCAATTCTACTTGGTAGCTGTCTTTTTCGTGTTGTTCGACCTTGAAGCGGCCTACTTCTACGCGTGGTCGATCGCGGTTCGGCAGCTCGGATGGTCAGGTTTTGCCGCTGCCAGCACCTTTGCGGGCGTGTTGCTCGTGGCGCTGTTGTACTTGGTGCGAAACGGCGCCCTCGATTGGCGCTTTTCTACGCCTGCTTCCGGAGACAAGCCATGAAAGCGACGTTGACCCCCGCCCATGGC
>SYKL01000259.1 GCA_005797785.1 Pseudomonadota bacterium
AGCGCCGACGAAATCCTGTCCAATGTGCAGAGCAGCTTCGAAGACTTCCGGTCATGGGTGACGGCCGATTTCCGGTCCAACCCAGACAATGCGGGAAAACCGATTCCGCTCGGCGATGCCGAGCTGCGCCGTCACCACGAAGCTCTGCAGAATGTATCGCGCGACGAGGTTGCTGCGATTCGTCTTTATACCGACAATTTCGCCAACGATGCCAACGCCATCATGCGCCAAGATTGGGACAATGTGGTCGCAAGCTCCGACCAACTCCACCGCTACGAACAATCCATCAAGATGGTGATGTCCGGACTCAACAAAATGCCCAGGTTCGACGGACAAACTTACCGCGACGTGACCGTAGATTCTGGCCAGCTGGAAACCTTCTTGGCGCCCTACCGCCGGGCATTGCGCACCGGGGGTACCAAGCAGGAGCTTCAGTTCCAAAGCTCCACCAGCGAGGGCGGCGATAGCCGCTTTCAATCGCCCCCCGGCCAGAGTACCAAGCACCAGATCCAGATGATTTTTGAATCCAGTCGTGGGCGGGACATTCGCTCCGTGAACCCCCAAGAGATGGAAATCATCATGCCGCCGGGCAACTACAGGGTGTCGCGGATCGACGGGCCTCCACCCGGCGGCTCTGGAGTAGTTCGGATCTACCTCACCGACCCCGATCGATAGCCTACCTTACTCCTCCGCGAACTCCGCTTCCGCGAACACGCACCCGGCGACATCCCCTTCTTCGATCGGCGTATAATTATCCACATAATATACGCTTTGGAAGCCGGGGTCCCAGCATTCGGAGGCGGTGGCAGTAAAGTCGCCCAAATCTCCATCGGAAAGCCGAGCATCTGAGCGCCCGACGCCATCCGCATCCCAGCGCGAACGCACCATCAGGTGTTCATCCTGAGCCCCGCCCGCGCCCATGTCGGCGTCCACCGCCAGATCCATCGTGCCGCCGCCCTCGTGGATCTGCTCATACGCATAGTCCGCGTCCACCGCTTGGTCGGCTCCATCCCACAAAACATCAACGAACCGCGCCGTTCCGGAAACGCCGTCCGTCCCCAGATCGTAGTCCACCTCGAACACCCCGGTCGCATGCACGTTGGGGTTGAGTTCCTTCATCGCCGTCCAATCCACCGAAAATCGGCCACTGGAGGCCTCTTCCGTCGCCCCAGCATCCACCTCACCGGTGACCACGGTCGTCCATTCCGCCGCATCATCGTTTTTCGGGCGTTGATCGTAGCCCCAGGAATAGGTGCCATCCTCATTGGCGGTCACCCACAGCTGTGTTTCGGCGGGATCGAGGGTATCGGCGTACGGACCCCAAAAAGACGTATCCCCTTCGGTGGAGGAGGCCGGATATTGAACGATCGCTCCGGTGGTGGCCAGCACGGTGCCTGCCAAAAAGTTCACATCATCCACCACTTCCGCGGTGAACAGATAATATTCCGACCATTCGCCGACGCGCGCGGACCCGGAATCTTCCACCGGCAAATTGATCAACACGCGATCGTCTGGAAGGACCTTCGACAGATCGCCAGCACCCTTGCCCGAACAGGCAAGCATAAAAAGGACGGTCGATCCCAAAGCAAACGCGGTCGTGGTGCGCATGGTCACTCCTTGCGAGGTCTGCGGATTGGACCCACGACGGTTCACCGGCGGAAACAGAAACAACACATTTTCGTTTCCGAGGCAGGAACCCTAGAAATTACAAGCAGGCCCCGATCCATCGCAATCCAGCGAACCGGTACTGAACACAAAGTCCATCCCGGCGGGGTGCGTGCCCACGTACACGGAAGCGCTTCCGGTGGCGCCGCTAAAATCGACATCCCCTTGGAACAAGGAGTTGCCATCAACGTAAATCGCCGAACCCACCGGAGCATCAGAAACCGCCGTAAAGGTCCCGGTGCACATCGCCGACGAATTTTGCAGCGCCAACGCCCCTCCCCAGGTGGTGGCCACCGTCGCGTCAAACAAGAGGTCCGAACAGAACAAGGTCCCCGCCTGAACGGCGATCCCCGCGCCCTTGTCCGCGCTGGTGTCCTCGAGCGTCACCTGATGGACCGCAATGATGCTGAGATCCGCGTAAATCGCCCCGCCGGAGGTCAAAGCCGACGTGTTCTGGATTGTGCTGCCTTCTAACGTGAGCGATCCACCCAATACGGCGATCCCGCCTCCGGATTGGCTTGCTGCGGTCTGGACGATCTCCGTATCCGAAACCTCGGCATTCCCTTCGACCAGGATCCCGCCTCCGTTGACCGCCTCGCCGCCCTCCAGTCGCACCCCCGATAGATAGGTATCCGAGCCGAGCGGCACCACAACGTTAGAGCCCTGATCAAACGAGAATACCGGACGATCGTAGATGTCCACCGAGCGACCTTCCACAAAGGTCTCCGCTCCGCCGATCAATCCCACCACAAAGGCGTCCGGACCGGCGCAGACATGATAGGTCTCCGCTTCAAGCTCCACAACCTCCGGGCCCGTCGTGCCAATCACCGGCCAGTCTTCGGGGTCCTCCCGGAGTGTGCCGCCCACATCGACGTACTGCACCGAAACCACGTTCAACTCGTCGGAAGCCGCCCAACCGACCTGGTCGCAGTCGTTCTGCTGGCCATCGCAAACCTCGGGTGCACCCGGATAACTCCAGCTGGTTTGGGCCTCGCAGTCGCCGTTGGTCGCGACCTCGCCCGACAGCGCGTCGCACGCACTTCGAGCCGCCCCGGATCCGAACCCGTCCGCATCTTCATCCTCATACCAATTGGACTTTCCAGTGACGCCCACGTCGAGATCGTCCGCCTGGCCGTCGCAATCCTCGTCCACATTCTGCGGATCACAGACCTCCAACCCACCGGGATGGGCGCTGGCGTTGTTGTCGTTGCAATCCCCATCCACCGAAGCTTGGTTGGGAAGCGCATCGCAGGCAGGGTCGCCCACCGGGTTTTGGCCATAGCCGTCCCCGTCCCCGTCGAAATACCACTGGAGCTTGCCCGTTGCGGAAACGTCAGAATCATCCGCCTTTCCGTCGCAGTCTTCATCGACGTTGTCCAGGTCACAGACCTCGGACGCTTCGGGGTTGATCGCCGCATCGTCATCGTTGCAATCCAACGAATTGCTGACCTGCGCCTCTTCCGGAACACACGCGAGCGACCCCGCCTCCCCGCCGTAGGTGTCGCCATCGTTGTCGACGTACCACTGGGTTCTTCCCGTTACACCGGCATCTTCGTCATCGGCGACCCCATTGCAGTCCTCGTCCACCTGATCGCCGTCGCAGGCTTCCGCCGCATCGGGATTGATCTCCGGATCCAGATCGTCGCAATCGCCGTTCACCAACGTCGCGTTCTCGGTAGGCACTTCGCAAGCCATCGACTCGCTGTCGTCGTCACCGAAGCCATCATGATCTAAATCGAGGTACCACGTCCACATTCCTTCGGCCGCGTCGTCGAGGTCATTGGCCAAGCCGTCGCAATCCTCGTCGATCCCTTCGTCATCGCAGGCCTCGAGTTCCCCGGGGTTCGCCCGAAATTCCTCGTCATCGCAATCGCCGTCAAGGGCCGCATAATATGCAGGGGCATCGCACGCCATGAGGGTCTCGGTGTCCACCCCGAAACCGTCGGCATCCGCATCCAAATACCAGATCAGCTCGTTCGATGCGCCTTCCGGATCGTCGTCATCGGTGCCGCCATCGCAATCGTTGTCCTCGCCATCGCAGACCTCGTCTGCATCCGGTTTGACCGACTCATTTTCGTCGTCACAGTCGCCACCAACCGCCACATACCCCACCGGGGCGTCGCACGCCTGAAGCGTAAAAGTCCCACCAAAGCCATCTCCATCCACGTCTGCATAATATGCGACACCATCGGTCGCGTTGGAGCCATCCACCGCACCATCGCAATCGTTGTCTACGCCGTCGCAGACCTCCTCCGCGCCGTGGTGGATCGCCGCATCTTCGTCGTTGCAGTCGTCGACCCCTTCCTCGAAGCCGTCGCCATCATCATCGTCGAAAAAGGTGTCGTCGCCGTTGCAAGCTGCTAAAACTGCGATCAGACCAAGCCCGAACCAACGCATTCCACCCTCACCGAAAAATCATAGTCGGTCAAAGCGGAGATCGCACGTATTCGAGGTACCTACTTGTCGAGCATGGTCCAATATACCCGATCGCACATGTCATCTTCCTCGGCCACATCCGGGCAACCGGTCAGGCTCGTGGCGATGAACACTCGGTCGTCGTCGATCGCGATGGAAGCACTCGTAAACTCACCCGTTTCGGTCTGGATCGCCCCCCCCTCCACCGATACCGTATTCCAGGTACCTGAAGGGTCGCCGTAACCAAACCACAGTTCGTACGCGCCATCCACGCCAGTGTCGAGCACGGCAACCGCGTACACGCCCGAGTCATCGGACGCGACATCCGCATAAATGGCGTTCCCTTGGTCGAACAACTCGTAGGTGGTCTCGCCATCGTCCACAGTGATGGTCTGATCGTTGTGAATGGTCGTAATCCAACCATTGTTACGGTCGATCGAGTACAGCCCCCCCGCCGTGGTGGTGCCTTCCGTGATCGTGTTCGCCTCGGAATCAATGGCAAACTCGGTGCATTCGGTCGAACTGCAAACCGTGGCTTCTGCCGTCGTGGCGGACAACTCCTCGATCATACATGTGGTTCCGCCCACTTCCGCCAGCGTCTCATGCACCGACGACCACGAGGTGCCATTCCACACCGCGCGATGGTACGACAGAAGCGAGTCCGCACAGCCAAGCATCCAAATGCCATTTTCCGCGGCATGGATGTCCACATCATGCATGCTCTGATCGGCGCCGTTCTCCACTTCATACTGTTGGTTGCTGCCAGTGCTGTACGTCGAGCCATTCCAGGAGATTCGACGTGAATACAGGCGACTGTCTTTGCTGACGTCTGGATCGTGAATGTGAGAGCTGACTGCATAAAATGCAGCCTCTCCAACCACCGGTTCGATGTCGATGCGGTCGCCGATCGGGTATTGCGACGCCGGCCCGCTCGCGTTGTGCCAGACACCGGTGTTCACCGGCGTTGAACGTTCACTGCTGTCCGCTTCAAACGCCATCCAAATGCCCGGCCAATGCACCGGAGTCCCCTGAATGTTCGCGCCGGAAAACCAATTCGCCCGCGCCGCGAGCACAAAGTGAGCATCTTCCTCGCCGGACGCGATGCCATTGCGCGCGGCAACGACATTTCCAACGCCAGCCCAAGTGTAGTCACCGGAAAACATCGGCGACCAATGTGGCAATCCGTCGCAATCCTGATCGGCTGCATCGCCCAAAATCTCTGAACGCCCGGGGTAAATCAGCGCGTCGTCGTCGTCGCACTCGCCAAGTCCCGCAAAGCCGACGCCCTTTTCGTCATAGCCCCAGTCGACGAGATACTCTTGAAACGCCGCTTCATCGTCGGTATGGATGTAACCGTCGCCATCGACGTCATAGTCATTCGACTCATCGCAATTGGAATCCACCCCGTCGTAGGGAACTTCCGTTGCATCCGGGTGAATGTCCTCTGCGCCGCCACCGGTCCAGACCTCGCCTTCCGCACCGTCAACGCAGTCTTGGTCCCCCAATGCATCAGGAAGGTCGCCCTCGGTGTAGTCGTAGTATTCACGGAAGTCGTCGAGATCCGCCTGATCAAAGCCGATCGCCAAATAGCCATCGCCGTCTTGGTCGAAATCGTTGGCCTTGTCGCAATCGGAATCGATCCCGTCGTACCAAGCATCTGCGGGGGCATCGTCGCCGCCGTGAACGCTCTTATTGGTATCATCACAGTCCAACGCCGGAAGTTCCGAATTTTCCGAATCCGTCGGCCGCACATAGCCATCGCCATCGCGATCGTAGTCGTCGTCCTCCGCACAGTCCGCGTCGACCCCGTCATACCAAGCATCCGCAGCCCCTGGATGCGTGGTCGCCGAAATGGTCTCGGGATTGCCGGCGGGCTCGCCGTCCACATCAAAACATACGGGAACACCTGGATTTTGCTCGGTGCCATCGCAATCGCACACCAGTACCCCGTCGTTGCAGTCGAGCTCAGCGCCGTCGTTGACGTCGACCGGCCAAATCGCTTCTGGAAAGTCGGCGATCGGGAACTGAGTTTCATAGTCCGAACGACTGATCGTCGGAAACCCGTCACAATCCTGGTCGATCACATCGAAACCATCACAGTTGTCGTCGATCCCGTTCAACGGAATCTCCGGCAAAAGGTGGGATCGTGTGTCGTCCAGATCGGCACAGTCTTCCTTGTCAACCTCACCGTCGCCGTCCTGGTCCAACCGGTTCAATTTGTCCAGGTGCTCCGCCGTCGACACGAATGCACAGCCTGGGAACGCCGTTATCGCCAGACCTAAGGCGTAGCCGCGAATCGGAAACGCCACCGGCCAACGGAACTTACCCATCACTCCTCCCGCGATCGTCACTCTACCATGCGCGGTCAGGAAAGATCCGCGAACTCGCGCGGCAGCGAAACGCGAAAGACGGTTTGTCCAGGAACACTCTCCAGCGTCAACGAACCGCCATGAGCCCGGCAAATCGCCCTCGCGAGCGCCAACCCCAGGCCCGTGCCTCCGGTTGCGCGATGGGTCGTAAAAAACCTCTCGAAAACTTTGGTTTGATTTGCCGCGGAGATCCCCGTACCCGCGTCTTCCACCTCCACTCCCGTGAGCGCACCATCCTCCCAACCCCGTAAAACCACCGGCCCCGCCCCATATCGGAGGGCGTTGTCCACCAGATTGATCAATACGGACTCAATCTGTGGCCGATTTCCTCGAATCGTTCCTGCTTTTCCTTCAACACGAATCTCGGGATACAGCTCCGACACCTGCCGCATGACATCCGCCAACGGCACCTCTTGAACTTCTCCGCGCTCCTCCGCGCGCGCCAAGTCCAAAAGACCTGCGACCAACCGATTCATTCGGCTCAGGTCGTCCAGTGCATTGTCCAGAAAACGCGACCGCTGCGCCGGCGCCATATCGACGTCATCCCGAAGCAATTCAACGGTACCGCGAAGCGTCGCAATCGGGGTCTTGAATTCGTGCGAAACATTCCCTGCGAACTCGGAAATGTATGCCATGCGCTCCTGCAATCGGCCCGCCATGGTGGAAAATGCCGCCGATAGCTCGGATACCTCGCGAACATGTGAGTAGTTTCGTTGCTCCATCGATGCGAGGCCATCGACCGATCCCTGGGCGACCTTCCTTGCCCGAACGGCCAAATCGCGCAGAGATCGCGTAAAAACCGTTCCCGCAATCATCGCCACACCGAGGGTGATCGCTCCCGCGATCGCCGCGCCCCACAACGGAAACATATGATACAACGCCTGTACTTCCTCACGAGGGGTCCGACTTAGGACCACCGCGCCCACCAACTTTCCGTCCATTTCGATCGGCCGCGCCAAAAACAAATACACTCTTGCACGCCGACTCTTGCTGGACAGCGGCTGGCTCGGGATCCGACGGCGATCGCGCTCCATCACGCCCGTTCCCCCGGCGAGCGCCTCAGCCACTTCGGGTTGATCCGAAAGATCCTTGCCTAATTCTTCGCCGCTGGTGGCGATCACCACCCCGCGCTCGTCCAGCACCCGAACACTCGCCAAAGTGGCGCTGCGCACCAAATGCATGGACGGACCCAACCGATCCGCGACATCGTCCAAACCCGCCCGCGGATTTCGTTCGCGCGCATGCCGGAGTTCGTGCACCGAAAGCATGCCAATCAGGGCGGCTTGATTGCCCAAATCGTCCAACGTTTGCGCCTTCTGGTCCGCCCCAAGCGCGCCGGAAAACACAAGTATGAAGATCGGCAACACCAAGACGATCAGGTGCGACAACAGCAACCAGCTCCACAAGCGGAGCACCGGTCGCACCGGCCGTTTGGACGCCATCGAATCATCCCCTCTTGAACCGGTAACCCACACCGTGAACGGTTTCGATGGGATCCAAGCCGCTCGGCCGCAGCTTTGCGCGAATCCCCCGAATGTGGGAATCGAGCGTACGATCCGCTACAAAGTGGACACCTTCGTATCCAAGCGCGACCAACTCATCCCGAGAAAACACCCGGTCGGGGCGTTGTGCCAGACCTTTCAAAAGCCGAAACTCCGTCGCCGTCAACGGAATTTCCTGCCCCCCCGCCGTTACGCGATGCGACTCCAACTCAATGCGAATTCCTCCTGCTTCCACCACGCTTTTTGGCGCTTCCGTCACCGGAGCACCCCGCCGAAGAATCGCCTTCACTCGACTCACCAATTCCCGCGGTGAAAACGGCTTTGCGAGATAGTCGTCCCCCCCCAGCTCCAGACCGATGACGCGATCGATCTCCTCGGCCTTCGACGACAAAAACAGAATCGGCACATTGGAATCCTTCCGAATCTTCCTACAGACTTCCAAGCCGTC
>SYKL01000260.1 GCA_005797785.1 Pseudomonadota bacterium
CGTTCACCCTGCTGACCGGCGGGGGGTACGATCTGAAAGTGGCGATGCTGACCTTCGGCATGACGACGTTTTTCGTGACTTCGATGTCGGCTGAGGTGATGGCGATCCCTCGAGAGAAGTTCGATCATCTGCGGGTGCTGGGCGCGAGCGAATTCCGAATTCTGTGGGAGGCGGTGATCCTCGGCACACTCGACAAGGCGCTTGACATTCTCCGGCAGAATTTGGCGATCGGTTGGGCGATGATCACGATGGTCGAAGGGATTTCCCGCGCCGAAGGCGGGCTTGGGGCGATGATCCTCAATGAAAACAAGCAGTTTCATCTGGCCGAGGTGTACGCGATCTTGATCGCCATTCTGATCGTGGGGCTGATCCTCGATTATGGGATGGGGGTGTTGACCCGGTTGCTGTGTCCGTACGCGATCCTCGACCAAGTGAGGCGGTAATGGCAAAAGAAGGCGATGTTCTCCTCAAGGTGGAGGATGTTCGGGTCGAACTCGGCGGCCGCAAGATCTTGGACGGAGTGAGCTTCGAAATCAAAGATCGGACGCGCCCCGGGGTGACCACCGGACAGATCGTGGCGTTGCTTGGGCCTTCCGGCGTAGGGAAAACGACACTGCTCCGGTCGCTGGCCGGATTGGATACGCCGACGTCGGGCCGAATCCTGGGCGAAAAGGATGTTCCTTTGGCGCCGGGTTCGGTGGGCGTGGTGTTCCAAAACTACCCTCTGTTGCGGCATCGCACGCTGCTCGACAATCTGGTCGTCGCCGGCGGGATCGCCGGACTCAACAAGAGCAAGGCCACCGACCAAGCCAAAGCGCTCCTGCAAAGATTTGGATTGGCCGAACAACACCGGCACTTTCCGTCGCAACTTTCGGGCGGTCAGCGCCAGCGCGCCGCCATCGCCCAACAACTGATGCACCAGCGTCAATTGCTGATTTTCGATGAGCCGTTTTCGGGGCTAGATCCGGCGGCGCTGGTGGATGTCGTGGAAATGTTGGTCGAAGTGGCCAACATGCACGATACGAACACGCTGATCATCATCACCCACGACATCCGCGCCGCTTTGTTGTGTTCGGATCTCGTGTTTATGATGGGGCGGAATTTTAGTCCGGAAGGGAAACCGATCAGCGGCGCGTCGATCAAGCGCACGTACGATCTGGTGGAGCGCGGGCTCGCTTGGCATCCGCACATTGAGCAGGATCCGCGGTTTGGGGCGTTGGAGTTGGAGATTAAGTCGGCGTTCCGGAGCTTGTAGGGACCTTTCGCAGCAAGCGTAAGCATCGGTCGGTGGATGTCGCACCACAAGGTCCGTTTCCGTCCTCTGAACTGAACTTCGTCGGCCAACCACAACCGCTGTTCATCCGACAACGAACGAAATGCTGACTGACGCCGGACGCACCCATCCTTATCGAGGCCATATCCCTCACGTCCCGTCGAACACCTCTGCGTTTTTGGCGACCGGGAGGGTTCTGGGCCGGGACCTCAGAGGGCTCGACGTCTACGGGCAGCAGGGATGGACCTCCGTAATTGCGGTGCTTACACGATGATGTGGTGCCCTTCTGAGGGCACTTCGCGCTACGTCCTACAACAGTCGTTCGCGCTGCCTTCGGGTACATCCCTCCCACCAGATGATTGGGAGGATTTATGCGATCGATTGGCCTTGCGATGTTTGCCACACAACTCACCACGGTGGCGCTCTCAGCACAGACCTGTGGCGGTGGAGAAATTCCGGCACCAGAGGACTATACGGTGTTTGGCCACTGGGTGGAAACCAGTGAGTACGGTGAGGTTTCCCTGTCTTTGGACATGGACGATTTTAGTTTGGTAGGGCACTTTGCCGATAGTTCCAGTGACTTCTGGGCCATGGGCACACCGCGGTTTTTCGAATCCGGCTTGGTTCGGCTCCCCATCAACGTCGTTTTAAGCCCCCCGTTGTTGCCCGGCTACTACGACTGCTTTTACAACGCCCAGGCGGATGAGCTGGAGTGTCAGGGGTCGGGAAGCAGTTACCACCTGCAGCGGTCCGAGGAATTCTAATTCACAGGGGCCGACGCTACAATTCCACCGTTCGCCCCTTACCGTCTCAAAGAAACTTGATTTGAACTGTCGTTCCGCTCGCCCCGGCCCCTGATCAAGGCGGGGGGCCGCCCGCAGCGGGCCCCCCGTTTTGCGAAGACGTCGACAGCGGTGGGGGTCAAACGATCGACCGCGCGGCCCTCCGGACGGAGGAGCAGGGTTCGTCGCACGAAAACCCGTGATTTTGGAGGGGTCAGGGGCCGCCAAAGGAGCAACGTCTCTCGTTTGACGAGGGCCGCTGTGGAGCACGTCGCGTTTGTTGGCGGCCGCCCGCAGCCGGCCCCCTGTTCCGAGAAGGGCTCCGGGCCGCCCGCAGCCGGCCCCCCGTTTTGAGCAGGGGCCGCGGCCCTACCAACCGACCAGATTCACTTCAAACCGCGGTGCCATTTTCTTTAAAGCGGCGTTGGTGGCTTTTTCCATGTGTTTCTGAAAGTCCTTCAGGGGCACCTTCACAGGGTCATCCTTAAACAGACCGTCGTCGTCGAACTTGAGGTCCTCGCTGCTTTCCACGGAAATGTTCTGTGAGCAGAGAACGCGATTCGCTTCCAGATCGAACAACTGCACGCTGCCAATCCAAATCCCCATGTCGTAACCTTGCTTATCCATGGGCCCAGGGAGAGAACGATCGGTCGCCACATACACCAGAACCAGCCGATGTTGCGGATCCCGCCCAAATCGCGTGAGCAATTCCTGGTGTTTCTCCGGGGCGCCGTTGGCTTCCGCGGCTTTGACCAAGTCGGGATGATCGAGCCAAGACCAATTCTGTCCATCGCCGTACGGCAGTCCGCCCGGCAAACCCTCGATCCCCGAATAGTAAAGTCGCTTGTCTAAAACACCGTCCTTGACGATCGCATCCAGCTCCTCCTTGGTGCACACCGAATTGGGAACCGGCGCCCAGGGATCGATCGCCGCCGGAATCTTCGCGAGGTACGCCGCCCATTGAGTGCCACGTACCAACGCCGCCGCGTCGGCCTCCGCCGCCTCCTGTTCTTGTTTGGCCCTTTCCTCCTCCGCTTGGCGAGCTTCTTCGGGCGTTTGCGGGGCTCCTCCGCACGCCAATCCAAGGCCTAACCCGCCAAAAACCAGACAGCCGCGTAGCAATTTCATATGTTCACCCATAGTTTAGCCTGCAACATTCCCGACAGCGGGGTGGGACTCAAGTACCCGTCTGGGAGGCGCGTGCCTGTTGCCATGTGTTGCACTCGGCCAACGTCCCCGCACAAGCCCTTCGTGCGCCCTCAATCCCCCAGCGTCGAACAATCAAAACGTTGAACCACCGTTCGTCCGCTCTCCACGAAGGCATCCCCCTTCCGCTGCAAGGTGACGCGGTGAACATCCTGCGTCGGAGCGTAGGTGTTTTCAGAAAAACACACATCGCGCGGATTTTCCTCGATCACCACAGAACCGTCGCCCGGGTATTCGAAAGTGGCCGCGGTCCCGCCAGGGAACGCCAGCGAAATCGCTGCTTTGTCGCCCGCTCCCATACAGGTGTAAAGGTAGCGCTGAGCGGCCGGATCTTCGTCACAGGACTGGTCGTCGCGGCCGACGACCTCCAGATCCCAACGCCCATCGCCCCACTGGGTGTTGACCAGCGTCGCTGAAATCTCGTCCGGCCGATTCGTACAGGAGGGCACCACAAGCTCGGTGGCGTGCGCCCCCGGGCACATTTTCTGAGCCGCCTCCTCGGAAATTTCCACCCGAAAATGCGTGTCCTCGGGCCACAAACCCACGCCGGCCAACACGGCAGCATCCACTCCGGCGCTGCACACCGCGTCCCCGATCGTTTCACGCTCTCCGGACCGCACAAATTGCGCTTGTGCGCTTTGGAACTCATATGCGTCACGGTGGAGCTCAACCCGGGGGTTCTCGGGATCCGACTCCAAACAGAGCGAGGACGTGAGGGCTTCAGCCCAGAACTTCCCATCCCGAAACCCGATGGCGTCGTTGTTCGGCTCGCCCGCCGCCAAGGGGTGCAGAAACACCAACAGAGGTTTCGACTCCCCTTTCACCGACGCATACACCAGCGCCTCACCGGTGCCGGACACACAATCCGCCAGCTCCACCACCAGAAGATCGCTGTGAGCCTCCCCCTTGGCGGGCAGCGGGTGCACCCGAGCGATCTCCATTCCGGGCCGCGTCCCCTGTATATCAACCGCGGCGGCGCCCCAGGTCAATCGGCCCGCCGTATGCCCCCCGCAAGCGTCAGCTTCCGGGCGAACGGCGTACGCCAGCGCTTCACCGTTCGTCAAAGTCACCTTCCCCTCAAAGCCGCCTGCAAGCGCGGTCGGCGGAGCCTGCACGCTCGCACAACCGGTCGCGACACAAATAAAAAAGTACCATTTCGACATATGCACCTGCCTATTTCAAGGGGAGTTCAAAGAGGTCGGGCCGAAAACGGGTCAGGCTTTCGGCGGCATCGAGGTAGCAAGCTCCCAACCACGCATCGGAGACCTCACCTCGGGCGAAGCTGACATCGCACGCCTTGTGGTGGGCGGTCACCAGCCGCCAAAGCACCTTGTCGGCCTTGACCTCTCGCTCCACGCATTGAAGGGCGTCCGAGGCCGACGCCTGGAAAGCAACCTCGTTCGCAGGAAAACCATCGGAGGAGTCCAAATGGCCTCGCGCCTGCTGAAGGCGGTCCGCGCAAGCCTGCGCCTCCGCAAAACTCGGCCAGGCCAATAAAAACAACAGACCACCTCGGAACATCGCTCGCCTCCGTTGGTGCGCCGATATGCCCGGTGGGGACGCCAAACACCATTACAGAACGGTTACATTGAACCGACATCGGACACGCAAATCGTAAAGCGGTTGACCATCGAACGCGCGAGTCGACCGGAGGGCCGCGCAGCGGGTCGCGAAGCGACCGAGCCGAAAGGCGAGTCCGGAGGGGGACGACGGCGAAGCCGGCGCGCCCAAACAGGCAACGCACTCCAGAACGCTGCGGCTGTGGCACAATCGCTCCGTGTCGGACTCGAATCCCCCCTACGAAATTCGCTGGCGCGAGCACCTCGCGGTCAACCATGCCACCGCCTGGGCATGGTTGTCCGACACGGACAGCTTCAACCGGCATGCTGGGTTGGGGCTTCGGTTTCGCGAGGAGGCTACAGAAAACGGCGGGGTCCTGCGGATTGGGTTCGTCCGCAAATACGGGATGAACCTCTCCTGGGTCGAGGAGCCTTGGCGGTTTTCGGCGCCGGACCGGTTTTCTTTTGCGCGGCAGATCCGCGAAGGGGTGGTGCAAACCGCCTCGGTGGAATGCACCGTCACCGAAGCGGATCTCCACAGCAGCTGGGTGGAGTATGTGCTCCGGGTATACCCCAGGTTTCGTTGGGCGTATCCCCTGGTCGCCCTGGAGACGGCATGGCTCACCCGGGCGCAGATCGATCGCGCGTTTGTTTGGTTGCATCGCTCGGCGGCTGCCGGACACCCTCTCGAGGAGGCGCCAATCCTCCCCGCCCGCGTGCTGCAATCCCTAAACGCCAAACTGCAAGGGATCTCCTCCACCTCCGTGGGCGAGGGACTCTCGGAATGGGTTCGGCTCGCCCCCGATCGGGAAGTCGAACGCCTGTTTCCAAAGCGGCTGGCGAAACGTTGGCGGGTCACCGAGGAAGCTGCCGTGCTCGGATGCTTGGAAGCGGTACGCGAAGGCGTATTAACGCTCTCCTGGGAGCTGTTGTGCCCGACCTGCTTTGGGCCCAAGGTCCGGCCGGCAGCATTGTCAGCGCGCCCTCTCGATGTGCATTGCCTACGCTGTAACCTCACCTTCGACGGTACGTTTCCGGATGCAGTGCAGGTGGTGTTTGGGGTCGCGCCCGATCTGCGAACCGCATCGTCCGAGGTGGACTGCTTACTGAGCCCCGCGCGAACCCCGCACGTGCTGGTTTCGGAAGCGATGGATCCCGGGCAGGAACTCGAATTTGGGTTGGCGCTCGAAGCCGGATCGTACCAGCTCGCCACCGACGCCAACTTCGGAGCGGTACGCGTTGAAGTCTCACCCTCGGCGCAGGCTTCTCGCGTCGCGATCCGGTGGACCGAGACCGGACCGGAGCCGGTTTCCGTTCGGGTCCGGCCCGGCGTGGTGCAATGGAGGGTGGGTTCCGAGCTCCCGCGATCGGCGATGCTCACCCTGCGGCAGCGGTGGATGCCCGCCGGAGCCCTGCTCGCGAGCGAACTCCTGGCCAACGCCGAGGCGTGCGCATTGCTCCCGGCGGACGCCCTATCGCCGGGAACGGTGCTCGAAGTCGTGCAACAGGCGGTGTTGGCCGTGGAGGCCGTCGGAGACCTCGACCTTCGCAATGAATTGGCGAGGCTCGATCCGGCGAGCGTTCGCCGGCAAGGGACCACCTGGTTGGCGACCTGGCCCAATGTGGGCGGAGCGGTTCATGCGATCCACGAATTATCCAACCACCGGGCGGCTTTTGCGTTGGGCGCAGGGGCGGTGGTATGGCTTTCAGAGGGCGGGGACGCCCTCCCTGGTGGTGAGGTGGTGCACAGTGTGTTGGCGGCCGTGCGCGGAGCACCCCTTCGCACCTTGGTGATCTCTGGGGACGACGAAGAATTGTGGGCGGCGGTGCGCAGGCAATGGGACACCGCCCAACCGGGCCCCTGGATCCCGCTGGGCCCTTCCCGCGGCGGGCGCGGCGCACCGGTGATTGGACACCGGTATTCGGTCGGAAGAGAGCTCGGTCGCGGAGGAATGGGAGTGGTGTACGAGGCGACCGACGTCGACACCGGGCGTACCGTCGCCATCAAGACGCTGCACCCGGAACGGGACTCGGAAGCGTCGGTGCAGGGGTTCTTCCTGGAGGGTCGCTGGATGACCCGCATCCGCCACCCCCACGTGGCCACCGTGTTCGACTACGGCCGCTCCGCGGACGGTCAGCTGTATTTGGTGATGGAGCGCCTAAAAGGACGAAACTGCCAACTGCCCCGCGGGGAGTACCGGAGCGAAGCCGAGGTGCGACAGATTGGGATTCAGGCGTTGCTGGGGTTGGAGGCGATCCACAGGCTGGGGGTGGTTCACCAAGACATCAAACCCGCCAACGTGTTCAAGGGCGAGGACGGAATAGTAAAGTTACTTGACTTTGGCCTGGCCGAGGACGGACGGAAACTGGTGGTGCGCAACGAAGAGGATCCGCTACGGGGAACGCCCGCATTCATCGCGCCGGAACAGGTCGACGGCGAAAGCCCGATCACCACGCAGACCGATCTTTACGGGTTGGGGATCACCCTGTACCGGTTGGCGAGCGGGCGGCTGCCGTTTGAAGCGCCGGATCCCCTCGTGCAATTGGCGATGCGGATCAGCCAGGAACCAACGCCGATCCGCCAACGCAGCCCCCAGCCGTTGTCGGACGGCTTCGTGCAGGTGATCGAAACCGCGCTCCAACGGGATCCCGCCAAGCGGTGGGCGGATGCGGCGGCGATGCGAAGGGCGTTGGAAGCTACTTGACGGAGGGCGCCGAGCGCGCCGATCCCAAGCGTTCCATGAAGCGCATCAACCGGTCGCGATCCAGTTCTTTTCGCATGGTGCAGTATACCCCGCAGGCCAAGCGGACCCAAACCCAGCGTATACTCGGCGACGTCCTGTTCCTCGATGCCCGGTGTTGGCGGACGTCACCGGTTTCGCGTCCCTCACCGAAACCGGGTCAGCACCCGGCTCACCGTCGAAGACGGCACCCTCCAGGGCGACGCTCGCGGCCACCCACGCCACGCTGCCGGACAAGGCAGCGTGGCCGCAGATGCTCGCCCCTGGGGCTAGTCCCCGTCGGTCGTGAACTTCAAATGAAGAAAGATCGGCGCATGATCTGAGAGGTTCTCAACATGCCACAGCGTATCCGGTACATAATCCCTACCGGATGCATAGTATTCGGTCAGATATTGCGTCTGAAACCAAAAGTGATCATATGCATTTGCATAGCTACCGGAGGAGTTCAACGAGGTGAGATCGTTCACCGCGTACGAAACCCTCGGGCTAACCGAGGCGAACGCCTCTCCCCAAATGGTGCTCGTCGCCGACATGTTGTGGTCACCGAGCAAGATCACATCCTGATCGGCGGTGTCGCGGCTTTGCACCGTGGAGAACACACTCGCCATCGCGGTGATTTCGTTCTTTCGGTCGGTCGTGGTGCCGAACACCGTGTGCCAATCGATGAACGTGAAGTCGGCATTGACGGACTTCTCCCGTACCTTCACGATGTAAGGCTCTCGTTCAAACTTGTCCCCCGTGTCCGTCCATAGGGCCTGGCTGACAATGCTGACGCGGTCGGTGCGGTACACGACTGCGTACATTTCTTTGTACGTCGTTCGCCCGACCAGCGGAGAGGCCGCATAACTCCAATCGTATCCCGTGTACGACTCC
>SYKL01000030.1 GCA_005797785.1 Pseudomonadota bacterium
AATCGCTGCATTAGCGCTTCGGTTGATGGTTTTACTGGCATTGACCTTGGCGCTTGCAGGGGTGACCTGGAAGCGCCCCGCCGATGATTTGGCCGTGGTGTTTGTGGTCGACCAGTCGGCGTCGGTGGGTTTGGAAGGTCAGAAACAGGCGAAGGAGTTTATTCAGGATGCGCTGAAAGCGAAGGGCGACGACGATGTGGCAGGGATCGTCGTGTTTGGCGCGGACGCTCAGGTGGAAGCGGCGCCTCGGGAAGACCTGACGTTCAATGGCATTGAAGCCAAGGTTTCAACGCATCAGACCGACCTTGCCGCCGGAATCCGGCTTGGAGCGGCGATGCTCCCCGGCGATCGCGCTGGCCGAATCGTGGTGCTGACTGACGGAGAGGAGACGCGCGGAGATTCCGCTTCTCAAGCGCTGTTGACTGCGGGTGAGACCACCCAAATCGCCGTGGTTCCGATTGGGGGTACGGCTTCGCGAGAGGTATGGGTCGAAGATGTGGTGGTTCCTGGGCGAATGGACGAGGGCGGGACGTTCGAGGTTCGCGTTCTCGCCCGTGCGGAGGAGCCGACCGATGGAAAGTTACGCTTGTATCGGAACGATACCTACCTTGGCGAGCTTCCGGTCCACTTGGAGGGCGGGAAGGTTGAGGTGATCTCTGTACGGCAAGAGGCAAGCTCTGCCGGATTGTACCGCTATCGGGCCGTTTTAGAGGTTCCTGGATCGGCGGACGCGCTCTCCCAAAACAATGAGGGCATGGGCACGGTGCAGGTGACCGGCCGGCCGCGGGTGCTGTACGCTGAGGGATATGGGGATCAATCCGGCTATTTGGCGCGCGTGCTTCGCGAGCAGGGGTTGGCCGTCGACGTCGTCGATCCGACCCAGATCCCGTCCGGAGTGACCGGGCTCCGACCGTATGCCGCGGTGATCCTATCGGATGTTCCGGCGTGGTCGATGACGCAACGCCAACAAGAATCGCTTCGCGCATATGTTCGGGACATGGGTCGCGGGCTGATCATGGTGGGTGGCGATCAGAGCTTTGGGTTGGGAGGATACTACAAAACGCCCATTGAAGAAGCTCTTCCGGTGAACATGGATCTGGAAGACAAGTCCCGGTTTCCGAAGATGGCGATGATTCACGCGATCGATCGCTCGTGTTCGATGGGCGATGGTGCCGGTTCAAAGTTTGCAATGGCGAAAGAAGCCGCCGTACGCACCGCAGAGCTGATGAATGAGCGCGACGAGCTTGGCGTAATTGCCTTTGACAGCACTCCGGCTTGGGTGGTTCCGTTGGCGCCACTCAAGAACAAAGACCAGGTGATCGGCTCGATCTCGGGGATGCCCCTCGGCGGCGGCACCGACATTTACCCGGCGCTGGACGCGGCGGTGATCAAGCTTGCAGCGTCGGATGCCTCGTTAAAGCACGTGATCACGATTTCGGACGGGGTGACCGCTCCTGGAGATTTCGCGGGCGTCGGGAAAAGGGCCCAAGCGAGTGGGATCACCATCACCACCATCGCGATCGGCACCGACTCCGATCAACAGACCATGAGCGACATCGCCAAATTGGGTGGCGGACAGTACTATCTGGTGACCGACCCTTCGCAGATTCCGGCCATTTTCTCGCGGGAAGCGTTGCTTGCAAGCCGGTCGTTCTTGATCGAGGAGACCTTTGTTCCAGCCCGGAAGGAACCCTCGGATCTGCTGCGGGGCTTCGGCAACGGAGACATTCTTCCGCTTCATGGCTACGTTGCGACCGAACCGAAGAAGCGGGCAACGGTGGCGCTGGTATCGACGGATGAGTACAAGGCGCCTATTTTGGCACATTGGTACTATGGTCTCGGCCGATCGGTGGCATATACTTCGGATAGCAAGGCGCGGTGGTCGAAAGATTGGGTCGGAACGGAGAGCTATACCCGGTTGTGGACCCAATCGATTCGTTGGGTGATCGGCGATCCGTCTGGGGCAGGACTTCAGGTAGAAAGCGAAATCCGAGAGGGTGAGCTTTTGGTGACGGTGGATGCCTTCGATCCAGATGGCGGATTTCGCAACTTCCTGGACGGAGAAGCTCGGGTAATCGCTCCGGATTTGACCACGCGTCCTTTGGAATTGCGCCAAGTAGCGCCGGGACGATATCGCGCGGAACTGCCGGTAGATCAGGACGGAAGCTGGTTGGTTGGGGTGGCCATGCGCGATGGCGACCAAGTCGTCGGCCAACAGGTGGTCGAGGCCGTGCAGCCGTATTCTCCGGAGTATCGAAAAACAGGCTTAGGTCCTGTGCTGATCGCCGAGATCGGCTCGGTGGGCGGAGGCGGGGTCCTTTCCGATCCAGCCAAGGCGTTTGAGCGCTCGGCGGTGCCGATTTCCATTCCGTACGCGCTCTGGCCGGGACTGGTTGTGCTGGCGGCGTGCCTGTTCTTGGTGGACGTGGCGGTGCGGCGACTCGAACTGAGGTCTACCCCGCTTGGCGCGCCCCAAAGGCTTGTGGGCGCGACGGCGGTGCCAGGACGGGTCATACCTCGGCCAGCGGCTCGAACCTCGACGCGGGTGGTGCCCGCCATGCAGCCCACCTCTTCGGGCGAAAAGCCCGCATCAAGTCAACCTTCCCCGCCTCCATTGGCACCCTCGGACCCTCCCAACGAAGTGGACGGGTTTGCGGGACGATTGTTGGCGTCCAAACGTAATGCACGGAAGAAACCGGGAGACGACACATGAACGCCGGTGCGCGTAGCGCAATTCTGTTTCGTGAGGCCGCCAGAGCTTCGAGGCAGCCGCGCACTTATCTGGTTCGAGTCGCTTTTTCGGCGGTGCTCATTGG
This sequence comes from Pseudomonadota bacterium, assembly GCA_005797785.1. Classification (GTDB taxonomy): domain Bacteria; phylum Myxococcota_A; class UBA796; order UBA796; genus SYKL01. Next base: position 2,817 of record SYKL01000030.1, read on the forward strand.
CGTGATCTTGTTGGTCACGGCGATTGGCCGCACATCCGCCGATTGGTGGGATCCGGCTTCGTTCGGTTCCATGGGTAGAAATCTATTTATTGGCTTTGTGGTCGTCGAAATTCTGGCGGCAATGGTGCTGGCCCCGGCGATGGTGGCGCGGTCGATCATCGAAGAACGCGAGGAACGAACGATCGATCTCCTGGTGCTGACGAGGTTGACGCCGGGCCAGATCTTCCTTTCCAAGCTGAGTTCGAGCCTGTTGGTCCTCACCATGATCGTCATGGGCGCGACTCCAATTTTGGCGATTGTTACCTCCCTTGGTGGTGTTTCGGTGGTGGAGGTCGTCGCGGTTTCTCTCGACGCCGTAGCGGCCCTGGTCATTTTGGGTGTTCTTGGCGGGTTTTTCTCGCTGTTTACCCGCAGCCAGCTTCTCGCTACGGGTTTTGCATGGCTGTGGGCGTTGCCGGTATTTCTCATTCTGCCGTGGTTTTATGCACTGTTGGTAGGAGGAACGGATGGTGCAACCTACCTTTCTCCGTTGTATGGAACGGCCGCGCGGGGTTGGGGGGCCATTCTTCCGGTGTTTGCGTTCGTCCCGGTATTGATCCGGCTGCTGTGGACAGGCTCTAAGATCTTTGCGTTGAGGGCTTCCAATGCGGCGGTCGGTCGGGTATTTCGGTCGGATGTCTGGGGCACCCGGTTTTGGGCGGTGGAGGGCCTAACCCTATTTGTAGGGATGTTCTTTGTTGTTCCGGTGGGCATGGGGTTGGCTTGGTCTGCCAACGCCGGCACCACCGTCGATCAGGTCCAGATGGTGTTGGGAAGAGGCGTCGTTTGGGTGTGGGCAGTGTTTGCGATCTCGTGGTTGTCTTGGATTTACTTCCGGTTAGGGTCCGAATGGGTCTTGGTGATCGACGGCCTGATTCGCCCGGACGTCAGCTCGGCGCCGGGTTGGAAGCGCCGGATTCGCCCACCGAGAATCGGTATCAATCCTGTCATTTGGCGCGAGATTCGTCCGAAGATGTTTGCGACGGCCGGTTTGATGCTGGGAGCGTGGTGCATCGTCTTGTTTGGGTTGTTTCAAAGCCTGTTGTGGTTGATTCCTGGCGCAGTTCTCGGGATCGCGCTTGTGAATTTCGCGTTGGGCTGGTTTGGGGCCGCTTGGTTGGCCACCTCCACCATCGAAAGAGAGCGTCGAGACGGCACCCTCGAGCTGTTGCTGACCACCTTACTTCGGCCGGGCCAGATCGTTTTCGGCAAGCTCATGTCGGTGCTGATTGCTACGGCGCCATTCTTCGTCATCGGTGCTCCATTGATTGTAGGCGGTATGCCCTACGCTTCGGTCTGGACGGGTGGCAATGATGCCGGTTGGCTGGCGCTGCGCGGTGCAATGGTGCTCGGTTGGGCGATTGCATTTTGGTTGTTTGTAACGGTGGTATCCTTGACGGTGGCGGTGAAAGTGCGCCAACCCCGAATGGCGTTTGGGATCAACTTGGTCGCGCCCGCGGTCATTCTCCTATTGCCGTGGATGCTTTATTCCGCCTTTAACCGAGGGATTTCCGGTGCCCTGTTGCGGACGTTGGTGCCAGTGGTGGCGGTACAGGGGCCGTGGTGGGAACCGGTGTTTTCGACGGTGGGGTTTTTCGGCCTGGCGACTTGCGTGTTGCTCGCGTTGATGTGGCGGTTTCGGCCCTGGTTGGCCAAGGCGGAGGGCTGAACATGTGGACTCTCGGCCTTTGGTTATGCAGCCTTGCCTTTGGGCAGGCCCCCCCCGATCCCCCTAAAGATCCCTTCAAGCCGGATAAGCAAGGCCTGGCCATGGTGGTCACGCCGCTGGCCGATGGGGTGTCGCGCGCGGGGCAAGGCACGGCGGTTCGCGTCACCGTGGTGAATCAAAAGAAGGATACTACGGCAATTCTTCGCGTTCGAGAGGCGGCTGGCCCGGGACTGCCACCTTCGATCTATGAGCGGACGATTGAAATGCCGAAGGGCTCAAAACGGGAAGTATTACTCCCTTTTGAGACGGGCAATAACTATGGCGAACGCATTGTGGAACTGGAGACGGAGGATGGACGCGGTTTGGTCCGGCCGTTCAAGCTTAGAACGGCAAATCCGAACGATGTGACCATCGCGGTGATCGGGGACGATGCGTATGGCTTGACCTCGTTGACGACCACATGGACGGGCGGAGTGCCCGGTCGATCGCCGCGTCCCACGAGCTATGAGCGCGCAGTTTTTACCGGCCTCATTCCGGTGACGGCGCTTCCGGATCGATCCTCCGGCTATGAGAGTTTTGATTGGGTGGTTTGGCCGAAGCCGGATCCAACCGAGTTGGATGCCGAACAATGGGAGGCCTTGCGCTATTGGGTGGCGGACGGTGGGCACCTGTTGGTGATGATCACGGACTCGGCCCCCGGAGTGAACCAATCGCCGATGGCCGAGATGCTTCCGGTGCAATTGTCGAGAGTGGTCGATGCGCCGGAGGTGGACGCCCTGTTGACCAGCATGCGTCTGCCCGCAACCCCTGCTGGAACGCCAGTTCCGATCGCCGTTGCGACGGAGATCGACGTACCAGGCCGGACGACGTGGACTCGTGCGAAAGACGCCACCGGAAACGTTCTTTGGGCCTCGGGTACCTACGGGTTGGGGACGGTGCACTTTCTCGCCGTAGATCCGTCGCTTCAGCCGATTACGGGTTTGGGTGCGGCCAAAACCCAGTGGTGGAGGGAGTTGTTGTGGTTGCCGGGACCTACGGACTACGCATGGTACAGCCAAAGTCCTGGCTTTTATGGACATTCTTCGACGGCGGCGGCCATAGAGAGCACGACCACCGGCCTGTACAATTCCGGGTTGATTCAAAACGACGCGGATGTGCCAGGACATCTCGCTGCGGCCTTGGACATCGGAAAGACAAGTTTTGTCGACCATTATGATACGCAAACGATGGATATCTATGGTACCTCGGCGACTTGGGAGCAAAACCTTCGCGGCCGGCTTGCGAAGATCCCCGGCGTCGAACCCCTGCCGATCCTCTGGTTGTTGGCATTTGCGGGAGGGTATCTGCTGCTGATCGGCCCGATCGATTGGTGGGTGTTGCGGGCATTGAAGCGGCAGCCTTTGACCTGGTTTACCTTTCCGGCGTACATCGTGCTGTTTAGCGGTGGGGCGCTGGTGATGACGTCCCTCCAAAAGGGCAGCCAAGCCGCGGTGGTGCGTATCGCCGTCGTGGATGGCTTGCCTGGAACCAAGCTCTATCGCGGGGAAAGCTACGTCAGCGTATTTGCCACACGCAAGACGGATCTGTCGCTCGGCGCGGGCTTTGAGCATGGGGACGCGGGAACGCTTCGGTACGACTCGGGAGCGATGTGGGAGCCGCACTTTGTCAGCGAGGCGGGCGCAGGTAAGGTCTCTTGGCGAGCCGAGACCTGGACCTTGGCCTATGGACGAACGCGTTGGATTACAGAGGGCAAGGGACGAATTCGCGTAGAGCCTCAGGGCGACGGCCAATGGAAAATCGTCAACGAGTTGCCTATCGACATCCTTGGGGCGCGGTTGTGCGTGGGCGTCGATCGCTTTGAGCTTCCGGCTCTGAAGGCGGGGGAAACGAAGATCATCGCCGCGCCGAGTGCCCAGACTCAGGTGTGGAAATACACCGAAGTGGATCTCAATCTGCAGACGATGAATCCCAAAATGGCGTTGGACTGGGCGGAAGCATGGCAGTTGGACCGGCCCGCATTCGATGGCGGTACCTTGGATGCGACCTGGGCATATCCTTCGGTCATCGCCGTTTCGGAGCAGCCTTTTGAACCGTTGCAGCTGGACGGACTGCAGCCGGTGCTGCGCGAGATCACGGTGTTGCGGTTGCCGGTGGAACGTCCGATTTCCGAGTTAAATCCGAGCGCCTCGAATGCCCCTGCGACGATTTCTCTCGGGGCGACCGTTCCGATGGGCAGCAAGGTGGTCATCGTTGGCTATGGCCCCAATGCCTACGAAAAGGAAGCCAAACTGCTCGGACAAACCTGCTCAGTGGACTACGACCTGTATGGATACGAGGTCACGCCAGGCCAATGGCTGTACAGCGGTTCGGTGAATTGTAATGGTTCAAGCAAGTATTTATATGATGTTCGGCTTCAGGGAGTCCAGCCATGATTGAAACAAAGCAACTCGCCAAGAAGTATGGGAATTTTGAAGCGTTGCGGGGGATCGACCTGAGCGTGGGCGAGGGCGATCTCTACGGCTTCATTGGCCCCAACGGCGCTGGAAAAACTACGACAATCCGCATTCTTACGACATTGTTGGAACCCAGCTCTGGGGAAGCCACCATCGGAGGAATGTCGGTGAGGGCGGAGCCTGAGGCAATCCGCGGGATCATTGGCTACATGCCCGATAGTTTTGGCGTGTATCGCGACATGACGGTGCTAGAGTACCTTCACTTTTTCGCGGCGGCGTACGCGGTTCCACAGGGAGAGCGCCAGCGGTTGGTGGGGCAGTTGCTGGAGTTGGTGGAATTGGGGGGAAAATCCAACGCCACCATCGACACCTTGTCGCGTGGAATGCAGCAGCGACTGGGACTTGCGCGTACGCTGGTGCACGATCCGAGGGTGCTGATTCTCGACGAACCTGCTTCGGGACTCGATCCGCGAGCGCGAATCGAGATTCGAGAGATCCTAAAGGAACTCCGGCGGATGGGTAAGACCATCATCCTTTCGTCGCACATTTTGGCGGATTTGGCCGAAATCTGCAATCGTATTGGGATTCTGGAAAGAGGGCAGCTCGTGGCCCAGGGAACCATTGATGAGGTCATCACTTCTTCGGGTGAGAAGGGGGAAATTCGGATTCGCACCACGGATGACGCGCGCGCTTGCGTCCTATTGAGGGAGTTGTCCGCCGTAAAAACCGCGGAGCACCACGAGGCGGTTCAAGAGATCTCCGTGCATTTGGCGACCGAGATCGATTTAGCGGATCTCTCTGGACACCTCTCCGGTCGCGGGGTTCACCTTCGAAAGATGGAGCGTCGAGAGCCAACCCTGGAGCAAGTGTTTATGAAACTGACCGAGGTGGCCGAACAAACCGCCTAGGGCAGTCCGGGCCACCCGAACAGAGTTATTGGTCGTCGGGTCGAGCAAAAACCGGCGCAAGTGCGGACTAATTTTAAGCCAGTGGCGTTGGTCGTGGTCCGATGAAACCGACCGCTCGGATGAAGTGGTAGGCTGGGAAAATGTCGAACGGATTGTCCAATGCCGAGGGACGCCGCTACCGCATCCTCGGCGTTTTAGGTGAGGGGGGATTCGGTACGGTCTACCGGGCGGAGCTGCTCGGAGAGGGCGGCTTTGTCCGTCCTGTGGCTTTGAAGGTACTCAATCCCGAGATGGAAGGGATCGCGGATGTCGCGCGCCGATTGCGGGACGAAGCGCGGCTACTGGGTTTGATTCGCCATCGGGCCATTCTGCAGGTCGATGGTCTGGTTCGCCTGGACGATCGTTGGACCGTGGTGATGGAGTATGTCGACGGCATCGATCTTCAACTTCTCGCGCATTCTACGCGGTCCCCCCCGGGCCAGCCTTAGAGCTGGTGGGCGAGGCGGCATCCGCGGTGCATGTGGCCTACACTTGGCCGTCGGCCACTGGAGAGCCACTTCATTTGATTCATCGGGACATTAAGCCGAGCAACCTATTGTTGACCGCCGCAGGAGAAGTAAAGGTACTTGACTTTGGGATCGCCAGAGCGTCCTTTTCGGCCAGAGAGGCCTACACCAAATCCGTACTGTTTGGCTCTCCGGGATATATGGCTCCAGAACGTCTGGATTTCGAAGAAGGACCTGCCGGGGACGTGTATTCGTTGGGGGTGGTGCTCGCGGAATTGTTGACGGGGCAAGCGTTCGGAAAAACTGCAGCGAAGCCGGAGAAGCATCGGGCGCTGGTTCAGGCGATGTCGGCGAATTTAGCGCGGGCGGGGATCGACGGTCCCACGGTGGAGGCCATCGAGGCGATGTTGGCTTATGAGCCCGAGCAACGGCCCAGCGCACGAGAATTGGAAACCCGGTGTCGAGAACTCCGCGCGCGGTATGGGACACCCTGGCTGCGGGATTGGGCGGAAGACAAGGTTCCACCGTTGTTGACCAAACGCGGCCTGGACGGCCGACACAGTTTTTCCAATTCGGTGGTCGTGGAAAGAAGTGGCTCTTCCTTCGGTTTTGAAGGAAATAATCTCAGTGCAGCGAGCACCTATAACGAGGAGGAGCGGGATTCTGGAGCCGTGGTTTCGTCCTCGCCGATGGGCGTAGCAAGTACCACTTTCGCGCTGCCTGCGGATCCTGGGCGCTCAAAGAGATTACCTCCTCCACCCACGGCGCCGGGGCGGCCGCCTCGACTCAACAGTCCGCCGCCTCGACCTCCGGCCCCAAGCCAACCTCCTCCGCCCATCCGCGCGCGGCCACCGCGTGCCGGGGTGAGCATGTTGACCTGGGTGGCCCTTGTGGCGTTAACGCTGTTTTTTGGCACCTGGGCGGCGCTCTTGTTCCTGTTGATGCTGTTCGGCGCGTTGGCGAGCGAGTGGTAGTCATCCTTGGACGGAATGGTACCGGTCCGGACGGAAGAACGCCTATTCTACTCGATCGTCTCGACGTGGAGACCGTTCTCTCGACATCGCGATGGCGGTCGGGATAGAGAAAACTATTTTGGAAACTCGATTTTCCGGAGCTTCTCGACTGGGATGCTGTAATTTCCGAATTTGGCGCGTCCATAGGTCAGAATGTCATCCTCGATGGTGAGATTGACGGTGCTTCCGTCTACCAGTCGAATGGTGGCCACTCGCTTTTCGGGTTCTGCGCTGGGCTCGATGCGAACGTCCGCGATTCGGTCGAAGGGAACCGTGGATTGGCCCTGCCCGAACAAGCCGTAGATGAAGACTTCGCCGTTGAACGTCACTTCAGTGAGTTCAATCCGTATGCCGCTTTGATCTTCGATGGTGGCTGCGTACGGTTTAGCGGGAACGGGGATACGGGACGGTGGTGCGTCGCTTCCGCCAAAACCATTGGCCAGGGCGACTCCGCCGATGGTCAGCAATGCGGCCAGTGCAACCCCTGAACGAATGCGCGACATTTCGCCTCCCGAGGCTCTGTATACGCCCTTGTGGCACGAGTTGCCAGTGGCTCCCCTGTGGAGCACAGGTTAATTGGTTTGGCTGCTCGGAGGCCGGTGTGTCGGAGCGCGACGCGGTGTTCCACGGTTCGAGTGGGTATTTGAGTCCGTCCCCTCGACCGGTGGTGACCATCGGTAACTTTGACGGTGTTCATCGCGGGCATCAGGCGTTGGTGGCGCGAGTGGTGGAGCGCGCTCGGCAGAGCGGTTGTCCAAGTTGCGTTTATACGTTCGATCCTTCGCCAGTGGAGGTGTTGAGCCCCGATCGGCGCGGTCCGCGGATACAGACCATGGCCGAAAGGGTGGAGCTTTTGCTTCGGTTGGGCATTGATCATGTCGTGATTGAGAAGTTTGACCTTGCGTTTGCTGCGCACGATGCCGATTGGTTTGCGCGGGAAGTTCTGACTCGGCGATTGGGGGCTAGCGCCGTGGTCGTGGGCGCCGATTTTCGGTTTGGTCGAGGCCGTCAGGGTACCGTCCAGGAGCTTCCTCGTCTGTTGGCGGTCGACGTGGAGCCGTTTGGTCAGGTCTGTGCGGATGATACGCCGGTGAGCAGTTCGCGGGTTCGGGCGTTGGTCGCCTCAGGTTCGGTGGAGATGGCCGCCAAGCTGTTAGGTCGGCCGCATCGGGTGGTCGGGCAGGTCGTGCATGGGGATGGTCGCGGCCGAAAGATCGGCTTTCCTACGGCAAATCTCCTTCCAGAAACTGAGCTGCTTCCGGCGCTTGGCGTGTACGCGGCGAAAGTATGGATTGAAGGGGTCCCTCGGCCCGCGGTCGTCAATCTTGGTGTTCGACCTACCTTTGGCCGCGGCGGCGTGTCGCTCGAGGCGCATTTGCTGGGTTGGAGCGGGGAAATCTATGGACACCGGGTTTCGGTGGACTTTGTGGCGCGGATTCGGTCGGAAGAGAAGTTCCCAACGGTAGACGCCCTCATCGAGCGAATTGGCGTCGATGCAAGTTTGGCAGCCGAGCTCTTGCAGGGATGATCTCCGGAGCAACGCGGGTTTTTGGTCTGATCGGCCATCCAGTGGCTCGTTCGCTGTCGCCGGCGATGCACAACCGGTGGTTCCAAGAAACGGGTTTTGATGGCGTCTACGTCACCTTTGACGTTGCGCCCGATCGGTCTACGGCAATTCGTGGAGCATTGGACACGCTGAACATTTCTGGCGCGAATGTCACGGTGCCGCATAAGTCCACGCTTATCGACCGTCTGGACAGCTCGACGGCCATGGCTCAGGGCGTCGGGGCGGTCAATGTTGTGGTGCGAGACGGGGCCCGTTGGATCGGACACAACGTGGATGGCGCTGGATTTTGTTCTGGGTTTGAAGCGGAATTCGGCGCCCTACATGGCCGACGGGTAGCGGTGATGGGGGTGGGCGGCGCGGGCCGGGCGGTGGCGGCGGCTTGCGCACTTTACGGCGCCGAACGCCTGGGCTTGTTTACGCGAGATGTGAGCCGAGCGGCCGATTTTCGTGAACGGGCGTCGTCACTCTGGCCGACGGCTCGCTGGGATGTGGCTTCCGTCGACGAACCGTTGGCCGGTTTTGACATCGTCATTTGGGCGTCTTCCTTGGCCGCCCCCGCACTCGATCTTGGCAGGTGCGGACCTGACGTGATCGCGTGCGACCTGAACTATTGGGATGCGTCCTCAGCGTTGCTCGGTGCGGCGCGCCACCAAGGCGTGCGAACGCAAGACGGCCTCCCGATGTTGGTTCATCAGGGCGCCTTGTCCTATGAGCTCTTTACGGGACTTCGCGTGGATCCCGCGCCGGTGCTTGCCTCATTCCTGTAAGCTTGGGGGTCTGGAGGCCAGATGGCGGACATTCCGGTGCTGGTATGTACCAGCGGTGCGCTCCGGGGAAGGCGCATTCACGTTCCGGAAACCGGCGGTGTGAAGATCGGCCGATCCGACGAAAACCACGTCGTGATCCCCGATGAGGGCGTTTCCCGATTTCACGCTGAGCTGATTTATCAGAACGGATCGCTGTGGTTGCAAGATGCGGGTTCCCGCAATGGGGTTTTTGTCAACGGAAACCGGGTTGTTGCGCACCAAGCGTTGAAAGTGGGCGACTCGATTGCGATCGCGGACCACAACTTTGCAGTGAAATGGGATGAGCCGGAGGATGAGCAGGGCGAGTCGGCGGAGAGCGCCGAAGATAAGCGCGGCAAACGAAGGTGGTTTTGGCCCTTTTCCTAGTTGGGGAGTCCGTTGATCGAGACCGTCGACTTGCTGATACGCCAACAAGGACAGCCTGAGCGGGTCGTTCGGCTGCGTGAGGGCGTGACGCGGATCGGTCGAGCGGAGGACAACGATATTGTGTTGTCCGATGTCGGCATTTCTCGGCGGCATGCGCTTGTGGTGGTGTCGCGGGATCAGGTCCGGGTAGAGGACCTTGGCTCTGGAAATGGAACTTTACACAAGGGGTTTCGCGTCCAAAATCAAGCTCTGGAGGACGGCGACGAACTCTGGATTGACCCCTTTCTGTTGCAGGTAAAGGTTCGAGGTGTTGTACGTAAACCAGGCGGAGAAAGTACTCTACCACCCACTTATGGCGTATCTGCTCGGCTCGAGGTTGTGGCGGGAAATGGTATTTCAAAGTCGAGTTTCCCGGTTCCGCCGCGTGGGCTCAGCATTGGGCGCTCGGAAACGCGCGATGTGGTCGTCCCGGACCCGGCGGCGTCTCGCCACCATTGCAGCGTATTGCCCCGAGACAACGGTTGGTTCCTAAAGGACATGGGGAGCGCAAACGGCGTTTCAGTCAACGGGGCCCGCGTCCGCGAGGTGGTACTTGCGGACGGCGATCGCATTCGGATTGGGAACACAGAATTTAGATTTACTGTGGGAGATGCTGGATTAACAGACTCGACCACCCACAGAGTGGGTGGGGTGCGCGTGAGAGATTCGGTCACGCCGGTGGCCGTGGCTCGCCAGGCGGGGCGCCCTGGGTGGTTCTGGATGGCCGTGACCGCGGGCGTCTGTGCGGGTTTGTTTGCTTTGCTGCTGTTGATAGGCGGTGTTGGTATCGGTGTTTGGCAGTGGAAGGTGCACCATCAGGTGGCCGCGCTTCCGGAGCCCGCGGGCCCCCGATGGACGCTTACCCTGCCTCCGGAATCCAACGATACTGCAGACGCGCACACGCTTCTGCAAACGGGCTTGGAGGCCTTGAAAAGCGGTGATAATCGTGCGGCGTTGATGAGCTTCTACAGAGCCCTGGGCAAGGAGCCGGGCAAACCTGCGGCGGAGCGTTTGGCTTATGCGGCGGGGGAATACCTGATTCTGGAGCGGCTCACGAAAGATCTGCAGGATGCGGCCTCAAAGCAAGCGCTTCGTGAACGGCGACGAGATGAACTGCTCGGGCGACGCACGAAGAAGGATGCCGCCAGAGAGTTGGAGCGCGACTACGCGGATGATCCCGTGGTGATGAAGGCGATGGGCTGGCGGGATTCGAAGGTGGCTTTGGGTGAACGTGAACGCTTGGACCGGGCGTTGCGCGCGCTCTCCGAGAAAAAGTGGGCCGACGGATTGGTGGATTTGGACGCTCTTTTGGTGGATACGCGTCGGGGTCCTGTGCGCGAGGACGCGCTCAAAGGCCGCACGGCCGCGCGCCAAGGCCTTGCGTTGTTGACCGCGGCAGACTGGCGTGCTGGCGTTTTAGCTGAAACAAAGGGTAATGTGGACGAGGCTCGTAGTGCATACCGTCGGGTGCTAGCCCAAGACCCCACCAATGTGAGCGCAAAACGCCGACTTCAACGACTGGGAGGGTAGGTGCTCTGGAGTGTCTATTTCTTCCTAGGTTGTGTGCGGGTGAATGAGGCCTCATTCATCGATGGCGTCACCGACGAACCTGCACCGGTGGCCTTGGTCGAGGTGGAAGAAGCGTTTCAAATGGCGTTGGCGACAGATGATCCGTCGGTTCGCGGGAAAGCACTGGAAGTAGCCGTGCGTTTTCGTCCGGCCGAGTACGCGCAAAGAGGCCTTGCCGACCCTGATCCCTGGGTTCAACGCCGGACACTGCGAGCCATGGGTGGTGCGGAGGTATCCGCAGAAGTCCGCGGATGGGTGCAGTCGTACACCGCTCGGAGCGACGAACGGGCGGACCCGGCGGTGCAGACCGAGGCGATCTGTTGGCTGCACCTGGATTCGCCGTCGGCATCTCCGTCGTGGTGGACGTCGGCGGGACGGTGGTGTGTGCGGGGTGGGGAGGCGCCCGAAATTCCGGAAGAACCGATGTTGTTCGACACCTTGAGCATGCTGCCCGCAACAGAAGCCTGGCTATTGCATGGGTACGAAGCGGCGGAACCCGAGTGGCGTTTGGCTTGGGCGATCGCCATGGCGGCGGGGCCTACCGGAAACGCCGATGAGCTGTTGGAGGCTTCTGCCGACGAAAGGGTTGAGGCGGCGGAGCGTTTGGCGGGGGTGAGCACCCGCCGGGAAGTTTGGAGGGCGCTGGAGCGAAAGGGGGACTTGGGCGGAAAGGTCGCTCGGTTATTGGAGGCGCGTCGGACCGGAAAGCACGGAAAAGAATGGGTTCTCGCGGTCACCTCGACGGACTCGGAGCTGCGGCGTGCCGCCGTGCGTGCCGCGACGGTGCCGATGTTGGCGGAGCGGCAGTTCTTCCGCGAATCGGTTCTAGAGTCGGCGTTAAAGTCCGAAGATCAAACCGTGGTGGAAACGGCGCTATGGGGACTGGCCAACGAACCAAACTTGGTTCGAGATACCGATTTGGCGCTTTGGCGAACGTCGGAGCGGCCGTCGCTGAGATTCGCCGTAGCGGCGGCACTCTGGGCCCGGGGACAATCAGAACGAAGGTAACTCCAGCATGCGGCCGAAGATCTTCATGAGCCGTTGCTGTAAGAATGCTTCTTCACCGACATTTCCACCGATCAGCCACTCATAGTGGAGTCGCTCGCTCGCGCCAATGATAATGTGTGCGGCCAAACGCGGGTCTTCTACGGTGATCAACCCTTTCTGAGAGGCCTTTAGCGTGATGCCCGTGGACGCTTCAAGGACCTGAAGTTCTCGAGCGCGGAGCCGGTCTCCCGCTTCACCTGCACGGCGAACCTCGCGGAAGAAGAGCAACAATTCGTCGCGATGCTCCGCGGCAGTGAGCATAAACTTCTGGGCCATGACGGAATAAATCATCAAGCTCGCGGTGCGATCGATGGCGGTTTCCAGCTGCTGATCGACCTCCTCAAAGATGGCGATCATCGGCGTGAACCAGCGATCGATGAGTGTCTCGAACAGCGCCAATTTATCGGGGAAATAGAGGTAGAACGTGCCTCGTGCCACATCGGCGGCGGCGACCACTTGCTCGATCGAGGCACGATCATAGCCGTGCTCTAAAAACAACTTTAACCCCTCGGTTTCGAGCTTTTCGCGTTTGCGGGCTTTGTTGTCTTCACGGCGTCTCATATCGTGTTCTCCCCGGGCGGTTCCGCGTTAACCGATTGGACCACACTGTGCCGGCGCCGGCAATCCCACGATGAACAGGAGGTTGAATGTCCGATGCCCCTCTTTTGCCCGCATGGGCCGGCGAGCTTCGCGACCGCTACCTCTCGGGGGAGGCGAGCATGTTCCTCGTTCATGGGAACGTGCGAGATCTACAGCCTTGGGACAAAGGAAATGGACAAACCGAATGGGTGTCCCTTCGGACATTCCTGGAGCGTTTTCTGGGCCGAACGCGCGACATCGTGCTGTACTACAACGTTTCTCAGGGACTGCTGTTCCCGGACCGCACACAAGAAAAAAGGTTTGAACGTGCGATTTCGGCGCGCCGAATGTTGGAGGGGGAGGAACCGCTGACGGCGCTTCCCAGGCTTCCGACCTCGGTTATTCCGCTTTTGGAAGAGCTGATCACGGACCCCACCCACAGTTCTGGCGTGGTGATCGACTTTTTCGAGATGATCGCCCCCGGGGGCGATGTGTCTTTTATGGGCGCGGACGAAAAAGCGAATTTGGTTGCAATGCAACGGTGGGCGTCCGATCCGGCATTTCTTTCGACGGACAATTTGGTGATCTTGGTGACCGAACAGATCGCCGATGTTGCACGTCGGGTGGTTTCATCGGCGCAACTCATGGCGATTCAGGTACCTTTTCCTGAACAGGCCGAACGCCTACAATTCCTGCAATCGGAGGATCTGGAGGGCCTTCAATTCGAGATGCCGATTGAAGCATTAGCGCAGGTAACGGCCGGATTATCTGCAATTCAAATTCGTTCGATCCTTCGAGGAGCGCGGCAAACCAAGGAGAAGGTGACCTTCCGAACGGTATCTCGTCGAAAGAAAGCGATCATCGAACAAGAATGCCATGGACTGGTGGAGTTTGTGGATCCAGAGCACAACTTTCACCATGTCGGTGGAATGGAGGGAGTGAAAGCCGATTTGATGCGGGTGGCTGAGGCCGTGAAGTCTGGCCAGAGAAATCGAGTTCCGATGGGTATGATTTTCGTTGGTCCGATGGGGACGGGAAAGACCTATGTTGCCGAGGCTTTCGCGGCGGAATCTGGATTGACGTGCTTGAAGTTTAAGAACTTTCGAGATCGGTGGGTGGGTAGTACGGAAGCCAATTTGGAGAAGGTGCTCGGATTGGTGGATGCCCTGGGGTACGTGCTGCTGATCATTGACGAGGCAGATCGGAGTTTATCCGCCGGAGAAAGCGACGGGGGCACGAGTTCACGGGTGATCGCCCGCTTGAAGGAATTCATGTCCGATACCCGGCATCGCGGTCGGGTGGTCGTGCTCATGATGACGAATCGACCGGACAAATTGGATACCGATCTCAAACGACCGGGCCGGTTTGACATGAAGATCCCGTTCTTTTTCCCCGAGACGGCGGAAGAGCGACACAAGATTTTATTGGCTTCTGGTCGTAAGAATCAGCTGGTGTTCCAGGACGGAGTGCAGCTGGAATCCGCCTCGGTAGCTACCGAAGGGTACTCTTCGGCGGAACTGGAAGCCGTGCTGCTCGCTGGAGCAAACAAGGCGACCGAAGCAGGTTTCGATGCGGTTCGTCAAGAGGATGTGGATGCTGCGGTGGCGGACGTGGTCCCCTCCCGCGACGCTCGGATGCTGGCATTCATGGAAATGTTGGCGGTGTTTGAGTCTTCTTCGAGACGAATGCTGCCAGAGCGCTTTCGCGGGCTCTCGACGGACGAGGTGCTTCAGCGGCTCGATGTGCTACGCGAACAGCTCGGTCGGCGGGCGATCTTGTAGTGGATCCGACGACGGGTGGTCGGGTTTTCGTTGACAGCAAAGGCGTGATGCCATAAGTGGCAACGGCTGGCCCCCTGCTTTCTGCAGTGGGGCCGACGGTCGACGCCGACCGTCAATGAAGGAGTTCCCATGTTTGCGGTCGTAGAGACCAGTGGCAAGCAGTATCGCGTCGAACCCGGTGCTACCATCACCGTTGATCGCGTACAAGCTGAAGAAGGTTCCACCATCACCCTCGATCGCGTTCTGCTGGTCGGCGGCGATTCCGTTAAGATTGGCGCTCCTACCTTGGCGGGCGCGAAAGTCACCGCAAAGGTTGTCGGCCACAAGCTTGGCGACAAGGTGATCACGTTCAAGTATCGCCGCCGTCATCGTTCCCGTCGTCGGGTCGGTTTTCGTGCGTCGCTCACTCAACTTCACATCGTCAGCATCGACGCTTAGTCGGAGGACCCCCCTATGGCGCACAAAAAAGGTCAGGGCAGCTCCCGAAACGGGCGCGATTCCAGCCCACAGTACCGTGGCGTGAAGCGATTTGCAGGACAGGAAGTTCTCGCAGGGAACATCCTGGTTCGGCAGGTAGGTACCAAATTCCATCCCGGCAAGAATGTTGGCATTGGCAAGGATCACACGCTGTTCGCGTTGGCTCCTGGCAAGGTCGAGTTCATCCGCCGGAATAACCGCGCGTACATCATCGTCGTTCCTACGGAAGCGGCGGCCTGATTTCGCCGTTCGACGAACGGCCGGTAGAACCATGAAGTTCGTCGATGAAGTTGATGTGGTCGTCTCTTCCGGAAAAGGTGGGGACGGCCTTGTTTCTTTCCGGAGAGAAGCGCACGTCCCGCGTGGCGGTCCCGATGGCGGGGACGGCGGTCGCGGCGGCGCGATCATTCTGGAGGCGACTCACGCCCGAAATACGCTGGTCGACTATCGATATAAGCGGATTTGGCGCGCGGAGGATGGCCAGGACGGGATGAAGCAGAAGATGTACGGCGCTGCAGCGACGGACGTCACGCTGTTGGTGCCGATTGGAACGGTAGTCTACGACGCCGAGACGGACGAATGGCTCGCCGATCTGGATAAGCATGGGGCTCGTTACGAGATTCCGGGTGGAAAGGGTGGACGCGGCAATCCGTGGTTCAAGACTTCCACTCGTCAGACGCCGCTGATGGCCGAGGAAGGCGGGCCAGGCACGGAGATGCGGCTTCGGCTTGAGCTCAAATTGATGGCGGATGTCGGATTGTTGGGTTTTCCCAATGCAGGAAAGTCGACGCTCATCTCCAGAATCAGCGCAGCCAAGCCGAAGATTGCAGATTATCCGTTTACGACATTGCACCCGCAGCTGGGGGTGGTCTCGGTTGCCCTCGGAGATTCCTTCGTTGTTGCGGATATCCCCGGATTGATTGAGGGGGCGGCTGAAGGTCGCGGTTTAGGTCATCAATTCCTGCGCCATGTCGAGCGATGCAGCTTGTACCTACACTTGGTCGCTCCTCATCAGCCCGACGGGGATCCGGTGCATTGCCTCGATATTTTGAACCAAGAGCTTGAAGCTTACGCAGAGGAATTGCGTGATCGCCCGCAGATTGTGGTGCTGTCGAAGTGTGATCTCCTCCAACCGGACGAACAGGCGGAGTGGATCGCGGCATTGGAGAAGGCTTCTGGAGCACCCGTGTTTGCGATTTCGGCGGTGACCGGCCAAGGCGTCCAAGAGTTGGTGCGTGCGGTGTGGCGCGAAATTCAGACGTTTCGCGTGGCGGAGCGCACTGAGGAGCTCCCCGACGACGCCCTGTAGGCCTCGGCGAGTCGGTCAAAGGTTGTCGAGGGCATTGTGGATGCGGACGGATGGCCGTATCGTTAGGGCTCTTGGGTACGGAGGTTGCGATGAGGGCCTTATGGTTGATTGGCGCCGGATGGTTGGTTCCGCAGGTGGCGCTGGCTTGCCCAGGAAAAAACTGCGAGGACTGCGCACACGCCGATGAAGCGGAGGCCGCGAGCGATCCGGCTGCTTGCGCAAAGAAGGCGGAGCTCGTTGGTGGATCCTGTTCTTATTCTACGGGCATGATGGCCCAGCGGGTGTTGTCGGAAGGTCGCCCGTGGACTTTCACCGGAACGTTGGTGGAAAGCGGTGGACGACTCGACAGTCACGTTGCGGCGCCCTTTGTCGTTGGTCCGGAAAAGGTCAATGTCATCGCCAATGAGGTGCTCGAATCCCTTACTTCGTCAGGAGCCCATGGCGGCCGCGTTGGTTTGGAGGGGCGCGTCCTGGAAGTCGAGGGTGTGAAATATTTTGTGGTGACCCGATACCGCCCTGAGAACAGCTGATAACAACGGTTATGCGTGGTATTTTGTGATGAGCAGGCCGGGTCGGCCTAGTGAGTGGGCAGCGATGGGCCTTGCCGGCGGCGTTGCAGAGAGCCACAATGAGGCTGGATCCGGTTTTGGAGGCCGTCATACAATCCGAAGTTCTAGCCCGGGCGTTGGCCGAGGCTGCTGCCGAGAAGAAAGCGTTCGATATTACCATTCTAGATCTGCGTGGTTTGGTCGCATACACGGATGTTTTTGTAATTTGTAGCGCCCGAAACCGGCGTCAAGTGCAGGCGATCGCCGACGAAGTTCGGAAGGTGGCCAAAGAAAAGTACAGTCTCTACGCCAAGGGTGCGGAGGGTCTGGAGGCCGCACGTTGGGTGTTGGTGGACTTTGGCGCGGTGGTAGTGCACGTTTTTGACGAGCCGATGCGAGGTTTCTACAATCTCGATGGTCTTTGGGGCGATGCCCCTCGTCTGCCGGCGCCCGAGACTCCTGCGGTGGAAGGCGAGACGTCGATCTACCTGTGAAGCTCGCTGTTTTCGTAGTCGGTAAGGGCGGTTGCGCCTGGGCGGACGAAGCGGTGGAGGACTACGCCCGGCGTACCAAACGTTGGGGCGGTATTTCGGAAATGGCGGTAAAAGCTGAGCTGTTTCGTGGCGATGTGGAAGCCGTTAGAAATGCAGAGTCTGAGCGGACGTTGAAAGCACTAGGTGAACGAGACCGGCTGTGGGTGCTGGACGAGCGCGGCGACGATCTGGATACTTCTGAATTGACGTCTGCAATCAAACAGGGCCGTGAAACAGGTATTCCCCGTATGGTGTTTGCGATCGGCGGCGCCTATGGGCACGGCGCCTTGACCCGTGTCCGCGCCCATCGCGTGATCCGGCTTTCATCCATGGTGTTGAACCACGAGGTCGCCCGTGTGGTGCTGTACGAGCAATTGTACCGGGCGATGGCGGCGATTCATGGCACGCCCTACGCCCACTGACGGGTTGATCGTAAAGAGCTTTACGATTTTTCCAGGGTAGGCCGTCCGAAGAAGTAGCCTTGAAGCAGATGAGTCCCGCAGTCGACCAGGGCTTTGGCTTCCGGGGCTGTCTCAACACCCTCGGCGATGAGGGTCGCGTTGGTCGCGTCGGCGAAGGTGGCCATCAGCTGCACGAGACGCTGCTTTCGTGGCTCGCGATCGACATTTCGAATCAGCGACATGTCCAGCTTGATGTACTTGGGCTGCAGATCCGCCAGCATCGCCAGGCTGTTGTAACCGGCCCCAAGGTCGTCGATGGCCACCGAAAACCCAAGTTGCACCAAGCTATCGATGGTGCGATCCCAGCCTTGAATGTCGTTAAGGCGGCTTCTTTCTGTGATTTCCAGCGTGATCCGATGGGCGAAAGGGATCAACGG
This sequence comes from Pseudomonadota bacterium, assembly GCA_005797785.1. GTDB lineage: Bacteria > Myxococcota_A > UBA796 > UBA796 > SYKL01. The sequence continues at coordinate 20,864 of SYKL01000030.1, forward strand.
AGCGAAGGCATCCTCCAGCGAACCTTGATCGGACAGCTGTTGGGGATGCAAATTTACGAACAATCCGGCATTCTCGGGCAGGCCGGGAAGTCTTCGCGCGGCAAGCTCCACCACATGTCGGCCCAGAAGTTCGATACGATGGGAACGTTCGGCCACCTGAAGCAGAGACGCCGGTCCGTCCAGAACCGGATGCCGGCTCCGTAACAACGCTTCAAAAGCGACAATGCCGTGCTTTCCACCCGCTTCCACGATGGGCTGAACGGCGAGTTGGAGCAGGTCGTCTCGGATCGCATCTTCTAACATGGAGCGATCGGTTAGGTTGGAAGCATGTTGTTGGGCGTTTGCCAGCTCGACGATGCGACGCGCGGAGTCGAACGCGTCTTCCACAAGCTTGACGAGCGATGGGGCATCAAATGGCTTTCGGAGGACTTTTAAGACTTCGCCGCGGTTGACCGCGTCGACCACCATTGGAAAATCCGTGCGTCCAGTCATCAGAATTCGCAAGCAGGTTGGCTGAATTTCGCGGAGTCGAGCGAGAACCTGAAGGCCATCTTCTTCGGTGAGGGCGAAATCCACCAGAGCGACTTCGATCGGCACCCGGTTGGCGTGCCCGACCGCTTCGGCGACATTTGCGGCGACGTGCACCTCGTGCCCGGCGCGCACCAGAATTCTCTCTACGCTTCGCCGTACGAGCGCGTCGTCGTCCACGACAAGAATTCGGTGTTTCATTCGATCCTCCCGCACCTGCGGTGGAGTTTCAGTTCACCCTACCATGGTCTGCGTGCGACCGCGGCGGTGGGGTGTGCGAGACCGGAATACAGATTCGGCAACGACGGAGGGCGGCGCATGACCCGGAATCACAACTTTTCAGCGGGACCTGCGGTGCTCCCGGAATCCGTTCTTCTGGAGGCGCGGGAGGCCCTCTGGGACTATCAGGGGTCGGGCATCGGCATCATGGAGTGCTCGCACCGGACCAAGCTGTACGAGGCGGTGGTGCAGTCTGCGCGGGACCGTATCCGAAGGTTGATGAAACTCACCGATGATCAAGAGGTGTTGTTCCTGCAAGGCGGCGCATCTACCCAGTTTTACATGGTGCCGGCGAATCTGTTGCGCGGTGGTCGGGCAGCCTACATCGAGACGGGACATTGGGCGGAAAAGGCGATCGCCGAGGGGAAACGCTACGGAACGGTGGACGTGGTGTGGTCTGGAAAGTCGACCGGTTTTGATCGGGTCCCTAAGCCCAGCGAGTGGAGTGTTCAAAAAGATACCCGCTACCTTCATTATACATCGAACAATACCATCTATGGTACCCAGTTTACCGAGGTGTTGGACTCCCCCGTGCCACTGATTTGTGACGCTTCGTCCGATGTCATGTCCAAACCCATCGAAGGATCGAAGTTCGATCTGTACTACGCTGGCGCACAGAAGAACCTTGGGCCGTCCGGGGTGACCGTCGTGGTGATTCGCAAGTCCCTGTTTGAGCAGTGCGATCCGGATCTTCCGACGATGATGCGGTACAAGGTTCACGCCGACAACGAGAGCATGTACAACACGCCAAACACCTGGGGCATCTACTTTCTGGAGCGGGTGTGTGCGTGGATTGAGGGTCAAGGCGGACTCACGTCGATTGAGGCCGCGAACCAAAGGAGGGCGCGGGCCCTCTATGCGGAAATCGATCGGACCGGTTTTTGGCGGGGAATGTGCGAGCGTGGTTCCCGGTCGGTGATGAATGTCACTTTCACTAGCGGAAATGCAGATTGGGACACGACCTTTCATACGGAGGCAACGAAACATGGACTGGTCGGGCTGAAGGGCCATCGGATCGCGGGGGGCCTACGCGCAAGCCTGTACAACGCGCAGACCGACGCTGCGGTGGCGGCGTTGGTTGCGGAGATGCAGGAGTTTGAGCGCACGCATGGTTAGTCTGGTGTAACGTTCACTCACGAGCCTACAACCTGCGGCTGACAACGCCCTCGCGGAGTTTTGGCTCGAACCAGGTGGATTTCGGCGGCATGACTTGACCAGCGTCCGCCACTGCGAATAACTGGCTTAGGCTGGTGGGAAACAAGTGAAAGGCGACGGCGTTTCCCTGGCGAACCGACTGTTCCAGCGCCTCCGGACCGCGAATTCCGCCGATGAACGTGATTCGGTTGGAGCGTCGGGGATCTTCGATCCCCAGGATGGGCGCGAGCAGGTGATCCTGAAGCACCGAGGCATCCAATTGTGAGACGGGATCCGAAGGCACTTTGACTTTGGGTTTTAACGTCAGAAAATACCATCGGTCGCCCAAGAACATGGAGAACTGGCCGGCGCGCTGCGGGCGGGGTTCCCCGAGGGTGAGGTCAAACGTCTGTTCCACGGATGCAATGAAATCGTCAACCGATTTACCATTGAAGTCGTGAACCACTCGATTGTAAGCCAAGATCTGCAACTGATCTTCCGGAAAGAGGCCGGCGAGAAAAGTGCTGGAGGCTTCGGTTTGGCGGGCGGCGTGGACTCGGGAGGCGGCTGCCGACCGATGGTGTCCATCGGCAATGTACAGGCGTTCGATGCGCAAAAAAGCAGTACGAATCTCATCGTTGGCGGTGACGCGGCGAAGGGTGTGTTGAACTCCGTCGTCGGTGGTCACGGTCCACAGTGGTTGGATCGACAGGCTTCTCTCGATCACGGCGGCGAGGGTGTCGGACTGCCGATACGCCAGAAACACAAGCCCGACTTGGGCGTCGAGTGCTTCCATGTGCTTGACCCGATCGTCCTCTTTGTCGGGTCGTGTAAACTCATGTTTCGCGATGCGGCCGTTGTCGTACTCCTCGACGGAGCAGAGCGCGAGGAATCCCGACTGGAGATGCGTGCCCATCTTCAGCGTATAAAGGTAGTAGGCCGGATCCGTGTCCTCGAGCAACCAGCCTTGATCTTGGAAGAAGTCGAGGTTTTCGCGGGCCTTAGCATATGCCGCCGCAGAATGGGCGTCGGTACCCGGGGATAAATCCACTTCAGACCTTGTGATATGGAGAAAGCTCTTTGGCGTGGCCAGCATTCGCGCCTCGGCTTCGGACAACACGTCGTAGGGTGGAGCGATCACTTCACCAGCGAGAGAGTCTGCGGGTCGGAGAGCGCGAAACGGTCGAACGTCGGCCATGGGAGAGTGCTCCAGTGCTTCGGAGGACTAGCCGTGCGGGGGGGATGGATCAAGCGGACCGCACCGGGGTAAGTTGCGCGGGTAGAATGGAGCGCGTGTCATGGCCCTAGACTGGATTTCCAACCTGTTCCAGTCCGAACAGGCGCGGGGGTTGTCCGGCGATTCGGCAACCGGGGTCGCACTGGACGACGCAAACCCGTACTACAACTACCGTTTACGTCGTAACAAGGCGGATGGCGACTTGGTCGCAAACCCGAACTTGTTGTGGCATACCTCTGCGTCGGTCAAACGCAGAGGCGGGTTGGGGGTGCACATTGCCTCGGAAAAGGGCGATAGCAACGCACTATTCACTGACGTGTTATTGATCCTGTCGCATGCGGACTACTCGCGCGCTGTAAATGTGACGCCGGAACCTTGGTTTGGGCGCGCCATGCGCGTCTTGTTGCAAGAGTTCGACGACTTTTGCCGCAACGAGGCGTTTCAACGACGTTTTCCACATCGTCAACTTGGTTTGCGAATTCTCTGCGACGGCTCAGCGGACATGTCAGGTCAGGCATTGGGGTTAGAAGCCGGAGAATTTGTTACCGGGTTGTTGCCGAACCTGTACACGGGTCCGGTCCGGGGTTCTCACCCCGTGATCGGGGTTCACCTCAATCTCCCGGATGCATGGGAGGGCTATAAGGAAGTTGGGCGCCTTTATAGCGACCAAATTCTGTTTACCGTTGGTAACCATTGGCTCGACAACTACAGTCACCCCTCGTTGAAAGAGGGGGCGCTCTACCGGCTGCAGCAAGCGCCAGATGGTAGTTTTGTCCATGTGATCAACCCCGACCTTCAAGATCGTTATCAGGTCACCTCCACGGATCAAGGGGGGGCTTCGGTGCTCACTTTGGCGACCCGAGAGGGGGCGCCGATCGCGTACATGGTGTTGGCGGTGATCGACCCTCCGGTTGACCAGAAGCCAGGCATTCAAATGCCGCAACAAACCGGCCGAACGGCGACCGCGACCATTCCTCCACCCATGTTGATCGAAGATGCGGTCCAGCCTGGGTTGCACAACAGTCGCACGATCATTCCAGATGCCCCCTCAGAGAGGATCTTTACTCTGCAGGAGCGCGGCGCCTTGTTGCAGCGGGTCCACTTCGAGAAATTCATGGAGGGATACGACGTTTTCTTGGGTTCAAGGGGCGAACTCGGCACGGTGGTCGACGATATCGCAGCGACGTTCAAGGTGCGCCGGCGGACGGTGGCGCTGGTGGCTCAGAAGGACGGCGTTTCGGTGGGCGGCCGTTCGGCGCCCGTCGGGGTTGAAATTCCGCTGGAGAGCAACACCACCATTCAGGTTGGAGCGCAAAAACTCGATTATCGCGATCTTCGCACCATTACGGCGGATGGTTGGCCCTATGTGGCGGAAATTCGCCGGCCTGCATCATCCAATTACATGGTTTGGGGCGGAGAATACCGTGTTGGACGTTCGAGAGAGTGCCGAGTGGGCCTCCCGGACGAGTCGCGAAACGACAACATTCAGTGGAAGGCGGCCGTAGGCGACGGAGCCACAATCCGCGCACGAAGCGGCGAAATTCCAAAATCGCAATTTTACACCGATTCCATCATGGTCGCCTCGGAACATGCGGCGTTTGACCTCCGCTCTGCAGAACCCCGAATTGTGTGCACTGC
>SYKL01000261.1 GCA_005797785.1 Pseudomonadota bacterium
AGTGCGGCGAGGGCTCCATCCATGTTCCCCGCAGCGGCCTCAAGGTCAGCGATCACCCCCCAAACCAACGGAGGGGCGCCGTTTGTAGACCATTCGTAGGCCTCGTCGAGCGCTCGATCCAGCTCTCCTAGGCCTTCCAACGATTGAAGGCGCACCGCACGGGCGAGAACTTGTTCCTCCTCGTTTTCATTCCAGAGGATGGCTGCGGTGGAAAGCTTGAGAGCGATCACGAAGCGGTTCATTTCTGCCGCGGCGAGTGCTGCTTGCAGATAGTTTCGGCTGGGATGCAGGGCCGAGAGATTATCATGGAGTTCGCGGGTTTTTCCTGAGGTGAGCCCGCAGTAGTCGCAGCGGTAGTTGCCCTCTTTGAGTTGGAGGTGGCCGCTGCAATTGGCGCATCGCCCGCGATCGGGAGGGCTGAGCGGCACAAGCCAGGATTCCATGGCGTCGATGTGCTGGCATCGGCTGCACACGTAGATATCGGATCGTCGGTCACCTACGCGTGTTTGGCGCCATTTCATCGAGGGTTGGTCGCAACACCTGGGACTGGGCATTTAGGCTCCGATCCTATTGAATGGCGGGCTCGTCGGGCAACGGACGGTAGGCTTCAGGTAACAATTCGGCGATCTTGCCATGTACGCGTTCCAACAACCCTCTTTCATCCTCTGGTATTACCAATAGCGGCTCACCAAAGGCGATACGGACGGGGGCGGGTTGGAGGCGGTCGGCGTCGACGGGAAATACCCGATCGGTGCCGACGATGGACATCGGTACTACGCGGAGATCAGTGTACCTGAGGTAGCGAGCTACCGCCTTCAGGAACGGTCGCATTTGGCCGGTTCGCGTCCTCGATCCTTCAGGATACAGAAGTGGAATAAACCCTGAATCGAGGGCTTCGTGCGCAAGCCGAACGCTCTCGAGCGCCTTGCGGGCGAGCTCGCGCGGACCGATCGAGGCGGTGCCGTCCAGTCGCGTCGATTGGGGGGCAGGAAGTGTATTCAAACTCGCGGCCGCAAAGCGGCGAAAAGGGTCGGCGTAGACCTTTGGGCCCGCGATGGCCACGATGTGATTGGCCACATCCTCCGCACCCGACCACAGCAAAAGAGCGTCCGTAGCCGTCGTATCGAGGTACGAAAGGTGATTGCACAGCAGCAGCGTCGGCCCAAGTGCTCGCGCCGAATGGAGGTGTTCTAGGCCAAGAACCTCCCATTCCACGAGCAGGGGGACGCACCACTCCCGAGCGAACCGGCGGGCAAGCGGCTGGGCTGCGAAAAAGCGGTCTTCTTCTCCGAGAAACTCCAGGTGCGCGGCGAGTTCGGACATCTGTTCGTCGGTGGCCTCGTCGAGCAGCCGCTGAACTCGCTGTTGGCTCGCTTGGGCCGCTTCCGGATCGGTGATCCACGCAGACAAAAGCGCTGGAAGCGCTTCTCTGAGCGTGCCCGCAGGAATGGCCGCCAGGCTCTTCATGCGACGGCAAGCTCGTCGTCGATGGGGATCAACGCGCCCATCATCGGAAACTCTTCTTGAAGCAGGCGTTCAACGCCCATACGCAAGGTCATGATCGAGGAGGGGCAGGACGAGCAGGAGCCGACCAGCCGAACGTAGATGTCGTTGTTTTCGATCTTGACCAAAGTGATGTCGCCGCCATCCATTTGTAGTCCTGGTCGCACCATTTCATCGAAAAGCGACTCTACAGCGGCGACCGTGATCTCTTCGGAAATGTCGGAAGTCGTCGGTGAAAACGGTGTTTCCGGGGGTGGCGCGGCCGCGGGGTTTGGAGCGGGCGGCGCTTCGACCGGCGGCACTTGGACGGGAGGCGATTCCACTGAAGCGGGCATCGAGGTCTCAGTGGCGACCTCAGCGCTGCGCGCGCCAAACCAGCTCTTCAAACGCCCTTTGATGCGCCTTCGAAGTCCGAGACCGAGCATGATTTCTCCAACGCCAAGAAGGAATTTCTAACTCGTTGCCGCGCGGCGTGCGAAGCGTGCTACCCTCGACGCCGCGAAAGGGGTGCTGAATGGCATCAGCGATGCGTCCCACGATTCGGGTCGTGAGTGCAGAAATCCAGAGAGAAGGTAAGTATCTGATTACGCAGCGGAGCGCTCGCGCGGTCCTCCCGATGTTGTGGGAGTTCCCCGGCGGGCGTGTTCGTGACGGAGAGAGCGATTCCGAAGCGTTGCAGCGCTGCGTGCGGGATCGCATCGGTGTTTTTGCAAATGTCGGCCATCGATTGTTGGAGGTGGTGCACGATTACAGCACCTATTCCGTGTCTTTGGCCGTGTACCGCTGCACTTTTGGGGAAGAGGAGCCGTGGGCCAACAATGTGGCCGCGCTTGCCTGGGTTTCTCCCGAGGATTTCGCGGACTATCCCTTCCCGGGTGCGGATCAGCGAACCGTGGAACTACTTCTCAAGGATGGCGGTTGAAGTACGCCATTCGGTCCACGACGGGACGGGGCGCGGGATCGCGGGATCTAAATGTAGCAGCCGCCGTTTAAAATCGTAGGTTTGAGTATAGTTTTTGAGTACGCTCAGCCCCAGAAGCCCGGGGTGTCGGTCGCGACCAATGAACCGGACGCCGGTGAGTTCGTGGGTTCCTAAACGCACGCTCTTAGCTTCGTAGTAGATAAGATCTTTGGCTTTGCTCCCTGTCTTTCCGGAGCCGCGTACTTTCACGTTCTTTTTGCGCTCAACGATGGTTGAACCAGTGTTTTCACCGTCGAACCAAGAGTCCGAGGCGCCGGTATCCACCAAGACTCGGAGTTTCTTTTGGTCCACGCCGATGTGAACGTGAAGACGAGGGCTGAACAGGGACTCCCGCCGCAACGGAGTTTCGGCAGTGCCGTTCGGTGGGGCCTCCGCTGGATTTGACCATTGAATGGACGCTGTTGCTGGATCGATGCGCACCGTAAATCGTCGAAAGACATCGGCGCCGAGGACGCCGGCGATCCGAACGTCCTTTGAATCACGGATGGACGAAGTGGTGTTGAGATCGCGAACGGCGCAGACAAGCCCGGAAATGGTGTGGTTTCCGATTTTGAAGTCCGGAAGCCGCGCCTTGCGAGCTCGAACGGTGCCTGCTTCGCCGCGAATCGCGAGTTGGCCGTAGAGCTTTAGGCCCAGCGCCTTGGCCAAGTCGTCGTCGCAGGTGGATATACCGTATCCGGTATCAAAGAAGAACACCTGCTCGCCAAAGGCGGCGGGATCGGTGGGGATGTACCAGCGGTTTGGGTCTTGCTCGGTGTGAACCAATGGCGTCGTGGAGTCGACTCCATAAGTCACTTGGGGCCGACCCATGATCGGTGTACATCCCAGACAAAAGGTCAGGCCAAGGGCTCGGATCACGGCTGGGTGCAGCCTGGCCCAGGAAACTCCGTAAGTTCGCCTTGATCGCTCCACCAGGTCTCTGGTTGAGACTCAGGGCCCGCGTACGGGTCGACCGCATTTCCTTCATCGTCCATGATCTGAAAATGTAGGTGCGGTCCGGATGAATTCCCGCTGCTTCCCACTTTTCCGATGACCTCTCCGCAGCCGACTTCCTGGCCGACTTCAACGGTGGGAGACCCGGTCTTCATGTGCCAGTACCAGGAGCGAATGCCGCCCTCATGCTCCAAAATAACGTAATTTGCTGACATCGGGTGCCCGTCGCAGGTCACATCAAACTCGGCAAAATCGATGTGGCAGCGATCGTATTGCTCGCTTTCCACTGCAATGACAACCCCGTCGGCGGCGGCGACGATGTCGATGGATCCGGCGTCCATCGTGTCAAAACCGCCCTTGAGCATGTAATCTGAGCCGTCGTGCTGATCGTAACAATTGGGGAACGAACGACCTTCATAGTCTACGCAGGCGGCGCCGCCGAACCCTCCACCGTTGTTGGTCGGGTCGTGGTCAACGCCGATCCGCGCGGTCACCATGTCGCGCTCAGGAAGTGGAAAGCCGAATTGTATCGGACCGCGCGCAACTTCCGATACGTCGCTGTCGCTGTCAGCCGCAGCCGTGTCTGCGGGGTTGGGTTGGCACGCCAACAGCGCCAAAAGCAGCGTCCACATCAAACCTCCGGTGTGCAGAATACCTGGACTGTGCCGGGCCCTCCACCCACATTCCGTCACTAGTAAAGTGATTTACTAGTTGGTGCGAAGTTTCAGAATAAGGTCCAGCATTTCAGGTATGCGGGTAACTTTTTCTCGAATCTTTCCGGCGGCCTGCCCCTGAGCCAGCTCGTGTGCATCCAAGCGCTTCCAATCGGCGTAGTCGGTGAGGAACACGCCGCGGTCGGTCAGTACCTTCACAATCGCCGCTTTGTCCGCCCCAACGGGCGAAGGCGATGCGAAATCGGCGATCACCTGCTGAACGGTGGCGATCGAGTCGCCGCGGTTGGTGCCGATGAGGCCGCTTGGACCGCGCTTTGCCCAACCTACGACGTATTGGCGAGGAAGGACCTGCCCCTGGGGGGCGTCCAAAACCCGACCTTGAACGTTGGGAATGGTACCACCCTTGGGGTCGAATGGAACGCCGGGAATGGCGACGCCGTGGTAGCCCACCGAACGAAAGACGAGCCCTACGGGGAGGATTTCGGTGACTCCTGTGCCTTTGGCGGAAACACCGTTGGCTCCAGCTTCCAGCCGGTTTTTTTCGATGCGGATGGCGCTCACTCGCCCGTTTTCACCGAGGATCTCCACCGGAGAGGCCAAGAACCGCAGGCGCACCTTTCGATCGCGGCTGCCTTCGCCGAAGGTGGAACGCTCCGTCAAATAATCGACGTTCTTCTTGGTGTTCGCGTCGGCAAGGTCGGCCTCGGAGGCCGCATCGATCGCCACTTCAGAGGGGGACACGACCAGATCTGCGCTTTCTAGCTCACCGATTTCCTTGATTTCTCCGGGCGAAAAGGCGGCCTGGGCGACGCCGCGCCGGCCGAGCACGATCACCTCGCGAATGCGGCTCGAACGCAGCGCTTCCAGCGCGTGCGCGGCGATATCGGTTTTTGCGAGTTCGTCGGGATCTTGGGAGAGAATGCGGGTGACGTCCATCGCCACATTGCCCACGCCGACCACGGCGACGCGCTCGGCGGTCAGATCGAACTGCAAATCGCGGAAATCGGGGTGTCCGTTGTACCAGCCGACGAGTTCGGTGGCGGAATGGCTACCGAGGAGATCTTCTCCGGGAACGCCAAGTTTCCGGTCGCGCGCGGCGCCAACGGCGTAGATCCAGGCGTCATAGTGTTCGGCGAGGTCGGCGACCGTTAGGTCGGTGCCCAACACCACATTGCCGAAAAACCGGAAATTGGGATTGGAGGAGATCTTGTCGTAGATCTTGGTGACGTTCTTGATGCTCTGATGATCGGGAGCGACGCCGCCGCGAACCAACCCGTAGGGGGTGGGCAGGCGGTCGAACATGTCGACTTCGAAGGCGGGCTCTGCGTGCTTCAGCAGGGCGTCGGCGGCGTAAAAACCGGATGGACCTGAGCCGATGATGGCGATGCGAAGTGACAACGGCGCCTCCCAAGGGAAACCCGTTAACCGGCGCCTGGCGGCTTACCAAATCGTCAAGTGCTTTACTTTTTGGGCCGATTGGCCAGGTCGAGGCCTTTGACCGTAAGAACCGCAAAAGCACCGGTCGATCCGGGCTCGGTCGTCTGCCCCCATGCGCCGACCCGCGCTTGTAGCGGAAGGACAGGGGTTCCCCGAGGAGTGAGGTCCGAAGACCCATGCCAGGCGGGTTTGAGGTGCTTACCTGGATCCGATCACGGTGTAGGCGTCCCCACCTTGATCGGCATTTGCTGGGGCCCAATCCCAAACGCGTGGATGGGAGCCGAGCCATTGGCGAAGGGCGTCTTTCAGAGCGCCGGTGCCGTGTCCGTGCAGGAGGAAACCCACCCTTTGGCCGCGGACGATCAGCCGATCGATGAACAGATCGACGGCATCGAACGCCTCTTCCACGCGTTGACCGCGGAGATCTAAGGTGTTTCCTTGAATGCGCAGTGCTTCGCCGAGTTCGGGTGGGCGTTCGCGGGGGGAGAACTGAACTTTGGGAACCTGCACCGCTTGCGTAACGGGGGTGTCGGCGATCTCCAGATCTTCCGGTCGCGCCTTGACTGTGATCGCGCCGATCTTTACCCGAATGGTGCTTCCAATGCTAACGATTTGGCCAACGCTGCCACTGGATCGCACCCGCACCCGATCGCCGACGGCGAGTTCGGCCGGCGCAGAAACGGGCAAAGCGGGCACCAAATCCTTGAGCGCGTTCAGGGTCGCCCGCGCGGATTCGACTTTGCGGTGATCTGGTGCGCGCTGAAGATCGGCGACCACCGCGGAGATTGCCTTCTCCGCAGCTTTCAGGCGGTCCAAGAACCGGGCGGCCTCGCGTTGTTCCAACTCTTTGCTGCGTTTCTTGAGTTCTTCTTCGCGTGCGGCGACCGAACGTTCGCGTTCGCTGAGCGATTGCTGAATGCGTTGGCCTTCGCGAACCGCTGTGGCTGCCCGATATCTTTCAACTTCCAACGCGGACAAAGCGTCTTGTAAGCCGCGTTCGGATTCGGACATCAGCCCGCGGGCGCGTTCGACGAGCTCGGGTGCGATGCCCATCCGCAAAGCGGTGTCCAGAGCGTGGCTTTCCCCGGTGGCGTCGTGCACCACGCGATAGGTGGGGCGCCCATTGGCGTATTCCATCGCCGCCAATGCGTAGCGATCGTCGACCGTCGCCAACCCTTTGAGCTGCGCAAAGTGGGTGGTGACCACCACCCGCGGACCACGCTCGATCAACGCCTCCAATACCGCGCGCGCGAGCGCCCCCCCCTGTGCCGGATCGGTTCCTGAGCACAGCTCATCCAGCAGAAACAGCCGACCCGGGGCCGCCGTCGCCAGCATTTCGCGAAGTGCGACCAAATGCCCGGAGAAGCTAGAAAGATCCGCGGAGATGGCTTGAGTATCGCCGATGTCCGCTAACACGGCGTCGAACCGGTCGATCCGCGACCCTTCCTCGGCAGGGATAAAGCAGCCCAGGCGAACCAACAGGGCGCACAGGCCGATGGTTTTGAGGGCGACGGTCTTTCCGCCGGTATTGGGTCCGGTGAGCACCAGGACCGGCTTTCCGGCAGCCAGAGCGAGGTCGTTGGCCACCACCGCGACTCCGCGCAACAGCAGCACCGGATGGCGCGCGCCTTTCAGTGTGATAACGCCTTCTTCGCCGACAACGGGGCGTTTTGCACCCAATGCCTGCGAAAGGGACTGGCGCGCGCAAACCAGATCGAGTTCGGTGGTCGCCTCCAGGCCCAGCAGAACGGCCGGCGCAATTCGCCCCAACATTCCAGAAAGCATGGTGAGGATGCGGTGTTCGGCGGCCTCGAGCTCGCCTTCGGCGATCTTCAACCGGTTGTTGAGGGTGATCACTTCGTTGGGTTCGATGAACGCGGTTTTTCCGGAGGCAGAGGTCCCGTGAACGATGCCGATGTCCCAGCGCTTGGCATGGGATTTGATTGGGAGAACGTAGCGTTCCCCGCGTTGGGTGACGAAGCGATCTTGGAGCACGTCCGCCAGGGTATCGCCGTGAACGAGGTTTTCCAGCGTGCGGCGGATGGTTTCGTGGAGATCGGCGATCTGTTTACGGAGATCGCCGAGTTCTGGGTACTCCGCCGCAGAGAGCTGACCGCTTGCGTCGAAAGAACGGTTTAGAGCGTCAGCGATCCACGCGTCCACCTCAATGGAGGCGCCCATGCCCGCAAGTGTAGGCGCTTCGTCCGCGGCTTCTTGCAGCCGGGTAGCCAACTCGCGGAGAGCCATCAGAGAATGCGCACAACTTCGCAGCGTGGGTCCGTCCAGAACCAAACCGCGGACCGCCTGTCCAACAAACTCTTCGATATCGCCTACCGCTCCTACTGGGAGCGGGCCTTCCTCCTGCTCATACCGGGTGAGCTCGTCGATGGCGTCGTGGTCGGCGCGGATTTCCGATGCGCGTGCCCGAGGAAGAAGTGCTAAACAAGCGCGTTTTCCCATTGGCGTGCGCGCGCGGCTGACGAAGGCGGTGAGCACCACCTCCCAGTCGAGGACCGCTTGCGTTCGCGCGTGGAGGTCCATCAGAGCGCTTCACCGATGCTTTTGCCGCAGCGTACGACATCTCCGGCCTTGACGTTCCATTTCCAGCGGCCAGGGGGCGCGACCAAAACCACCGTCGAACCGAGATGAAATACACCGAGACCTTCGCCTCGGGCGAGATCTGGCCCGTCGTCGAGCTTTTGAACTTTTGCCCGCCCGCCGGTGTTGGTGACGATGTCGCAAAAATCAAGCGTGATCCGGCCGACTCCGAAGGCGCCCACCAGTACGGCATGAAGTGGGCCTTGGGTGGTCTCAAGGGTGACGCACACCCGCTCATTGCGTTCAAAGAGACCTTTCACGCGACGAACGGCGGCGGGAAATACCGGCCAGAGCGTGCCGGGGACGTATTTCCATGAAAGAACCTTGCCTTCTCGCGGAACATGCACGCGGTGGTAGTCCTTTGGGGAGAGGTAGATGACCACCGCTTCGTGCTCGCCGCTCACCTTTTCCGCAAGGAGATCGGACACTTTCATGAACCGCTTCGGAGCGATTTCGACCTTTCCCTTTTGGGTGGGCCCGACAAAAGCGACCTTGCCGTCCACCGGCGAAACAATCGCATTGGGCGCTGGATCGACAGGACGAACGCCGGGTTTTAGCGTGCGAGTGAACAGATCTTCGAGGGTCTCGTAGTCGGAAAGCGCCCGCGATGCTTCGGAGAGATCGACACCGTAGGCGTGCACGAACCAGCGCACCATCCGCTTGGAAGTGCGGGTTCGCGCGAGCCATCCCATAGTGCGGGCACCGCGTTTTCGGGGAGCGAGCGACAACAGCGTTACGATGAATGCATCTTTCATAGCGGACAGCGGTTATCCCAGACTGGCGGCGGTGGCTCGTTCAACCGGAGGCAGCGGTGAGCAGTGTGTATGGAACGGCCTTTCGGGTAAGCACTTTCGGCGAAAGCCATGGAGGCGCGCTGGGCGTAGTGATCGATGGCTGTCCTCCGGGGATCGCCCTGGATTTCGATCGCGTTCAGGCGGAGCTCGATCGCCGAAGGCCTGGTCAATCGACCCTTTCAACGCCGCGCAGGGAGGGGGACCGGTTGGAGGTGGTTTCGGGAGTTTTGGACGGAAAAACCTTGGGTTCGCCGATGGCGATCTTATTCCGAAATCAGGACGCGGACGCCACCGCCTACAAGGCGACCAAGGACGTTTATCGACCTTCGCATGCGGATTTTACTACCGACGCCAAATATGGAATTCGGGCTTGGGCGGGCGGCGGTCGCGCATCGGCTCGGGAGACGGTGGCGCGGGTTGCGGCGGGCGCGGTCGCTCGGCAGGTGCTGGAAACCTTGGGTTCGGTGGAGATTGTGGCGTGGGTCGATCGCCTGCAGGAGCTTCAGGCGACGGTCGATTCGGGGGCGGTCGTTGCGGTGGACGTCGACAAAAACGATGTTCGGTGCCCGGATGCTGCCGTCGCCGCTCAGATGGAGGAACGGATTCGCGAGGTTCGGTCGCGAGGTGATACGGTTGGCGGGGTTGTTCGCTGCGTTGCCCGCGGAGTTCCGGCCGGATTGGGCGAACCGGTGTTTGATAAGTTGGAGGCCGATCTCGCCAAAGCGATGCTTTCTTTGCCTGCGGCGCGAGGATTTGAGGTAGGAAGCGGATATTCGGGGACGTTGCTTACGGGAACCCAGCACAACGACCCTTTCGTTCCGGATGGTAGCGGTGGAATCGTCACTTCTACGAACCGTTCCGGCGGGATTCAGGGCGGGATTTCCAATGGCATGCCGATCGAAATTTCGGTGGCTTTTAAGCCGGTTGCCACGGTGTTCGTCGATCAGAACACCGTGAATTCGGCAGGCGAGGTCGCGATGCTGAAGGCCAAAGGTCGCCACGATCCGTGTGTATTACCGCGTGCGGTGCCGATGGTGGAGGCGATGGTGGCCCTGGTACTGCTGGACCATTGGCTTCGCTGGCGAGGCCAAGTGGGCGCTCCACCGCCGATTCCGCTTCGTTCCGTTGACTAGTAAACCCGCTTGACGATAGAGCCTACCGCGACTTTCGCAACCAGGACGGAAGTTCGGAAGCGAGATCAGGTGCTGCACCCGACAGAATCCATACGCGTTCGTCGGAGACCACCATGACGTGGTACGTCGAGACGTCGATGGTCTCGACAAGGCCGCCAACGTAAACGACGTCCCCAACTTGAATTTTGCGTGCTGGCTCGATTCCGTTGTCGATGAACTCCACATCGACCCTCTGGCCCGCACCGCCGACCAAGGCCCCGGAGATCGAAACGCGCTTCGGATTGGAATCGACGCGTTCTACCTCCAGTTCCAATGCGCACGGGTGTGCTGACAGCCCGCTGAGCAGGTCGCGACCGATGGCGGTGCTGTTGCCACCCGCTGCGATAGAGCGCTGCAACAGTCCGTACAAGGAAGGTTTTGCCTTGGTTGTCTGGTCGACGGCCTCGGGAGTGCGACCGGCGGCGCGGAGCGCATGGGCGACCGCGCAGGCGCGGCCGATCATGAGCTCCAAGGTGGTGAAATCGGTGATGTGCCCGTCCAGCGCGACCCGGGCGGCGATTTCGTCGACCCGCACATGGCCGGGTTCGGCGGCGAGTGCGAGCAGGCTCTCCCGAACGGAAGGTTGTCGCAGCACTTCGGCGATCGCGTCCGGATCTCGCCCGTGAATCAGAAAGGCCTCGTCCAATTCCGGATCGCCGATTTGGATTTCTGGCCCAACCGTGACGGAGTCAAGCAGTGACGCCCACATTCCGCTCTGGCGAGACAAATGAAATCCAATAGGAATGCGCGCATTGACGCCGGCGCGCACCTCGGTGATCAGGGTGTCGTCGGTGGCTCGGACTTCGATGTGCACCCCAATATCGGCGAAGGTGCCGGTCATCTGGCGGCCGGTTGGGGATAGCGCGTAGCCATTTTGGTGCGCGAAAGCCGCCCACGCCTGCGAATCCTCCGGCACGGACGCGCTTCGGGTGCGACGCAACACCTCTGCCGCCAACCCGGTGGCGAGAACGACCATGACCACCGGCGCAATGTATGGGAGCAACGAAGACACGATTCCCCGCCGGGAAAGTCTACTCGGTTTTGCGCTCGCCGCGAATGATGCTGCGCTGATTGAGTTGCAAAACGGCCTTTCGGAGCCGGATGGCGGTTGGCGTGATTTCTACACGCTCGTCCTCGTCGATGAACTCGAGAGCGGATTCGAGAGAAAGCTTCATCGGTGGGACCAAAATCAGCTTTTCGTCGGCGGCGGTGGTGCGAATGTTGTTGAGGGCCTTTTCGCGGACACCGTTGACGTTCAGATCGTTTTCGCGAGCGTTGATGCCGATGATCATGCCTTCGTACAGATCGACACCGGCGCCAACGAACAGGTGACCGCGCTCTTGAAGGGCAAACAGTGCGTACGCCGTGCTCTTTCCGGAGCGATCGTTGACCAGGGCGCCGTTGATGCGGCCTTGGATGAATCCGGCATCCTCGTCCCATCCGTCGAAGGTGCGGTTGATCACGCCTTCGCCGCGGGTTTCTGTGAGAACGTGGCCCCGCAGACCGATCATACCGCGGCTGGAAATGCGGTATTTGAGGGTGGCGCGCCCGGAACCGTCCTGCACCAAATCAAGCATTTCGCCCTTGCGAGCGGCCAACATCTGGGTCAGCGCGCCAACGCTTGGATCGGGGGTGTCGATGGTGATGATCTCGTAGGGTTCGAGGACCTT
The DNA here is from genome assembly GCA_005797785.1 of Pseudomonadota bacterium. GTDB lineage: Bacteria > Myxococcota_A > UBA796 > UBA796 > SYKL01. The sequence goes on from SYKL01000261.1 coordinate 11,764, forward strand.
CCCACCTTCTTCCTTGCGCACGACCTCAGGTCGGGAAACGGTGAGCTCGAAGCCTTCACGCCGCATTTGTTCGATGAGGATGCCGAGCTGAAGCTCGCCGCGACCGAACACTTTGAAGAACTCTTTGGTGCTGGTGTCTTCCATGCGCAGGGAGACGTTCGACAGCAATTCGCGCTCGAGACGCTCGCGGATTTGGCGCGACGTGAGCATCTTTCCGTCGCGTCCTGCGAGCGGGCTGTTGTTGATCGAGAACATCATTCCGATCGTCGGCTCGTCGACTTTCACGCGAGCCATCGCCGAACGAACTTCACCGGCAGACAGGGTGTCGCCGACGGTGATGTCCGGGATGCCTGCGACAGCCACGATATCGCCGGGAGAAGCTTCCTGAACCTCGTGTCGCTTCAGACCGCGCCAGGTGTAGATCAGCTGCATCCGCACGTTCTGCTCGCCGGTCTGATGAAACCAAGTAGCGGATTCGTTGCGTTTGAACGTGTTTCCGAACAGACGGCCGATCGCCAAGCGGCCCACATAGGGGTCATAGTCGAGGCTGGTGACCATCAATTGTGCGCCTGCACCCTCAACGATCGTCTTGGGGGCGGGGATCGATTCAACAATGGCGTCGAGCAGCGGGCGAAGATCGGTGGAGCCGTCGCCCAATTCTTTGTGTGCAACGCCGGTTTTGGCGATAGCGTAGAGAACGGGAAAGTCCAGTTGATCTTCGTCGGCGCCAAGATCGATGAACAGATCGTAAACCGCCTGTACTACTTCATTGATCCGCGCATCGGGTCGGTCGATCTTGTTGATCACGACAATCGGCGTCAGATGCGCTTCCATGGCTTTGCGCAACACGAAGCGTGTGCCGGGGAGCGGGCCTTCGGAGGCGTCCACGAGCAACATGACGCCTTCCACCATCGAAAGAACGCGCTCGACTTCACCAGAGAAGTCGGAGTGGCCCGGAGTGTCCACGATGTTGATTTTGACGTCGCCGTAGAACACGGCAGTGTTCTTGGCGGAAATGGTAATGCCTCGTTCACGCTCCAAATCCATGGAATCCATGACCCGGTCAGCGACGGACTCGTGTTCCTGGAAGGCGTGGCACTGCCGCAACAAACCATCGACCAAGGTAGTCTTACCGTGGTCAACGTGTGCGATGATTGCGATATTCCGGAACTCCATAGTGACCCCGCCGGCGCCGATCGGTGCGCGCGCGCCCCCCTTTTGCCTCCCTGGGCGGGGTTACGCAACAGGATTCGGCGTCGAGTGCCGTTTTCGCGGACCGTCTACCGGCCGAACTAGAGGTTGAACGGATACTTCAGCGTTCGAGTTTTGTCGCGGGTGGCTGGCATTTGAATCGCCGCGAACGCGCGCCCCAGGCAGCGATCGAGGGTGCTGCCAGAAAGCTCGGCATCGGTGACTTTCGCGTCGTGGATCTGCCCAGAAGGCTCCAACGTGAAGGTGACGATCACTTTCGCGGGAAGGGTGCCGGTCTCTTTCTTGTGCGCGTAAAAACACCGTTTAATTTCGATGTTGTTTCGCAACATGGTGTCGATCACGCTGTCCGGTACCTGCGCCAAGGAGGCGCTGTTGTCGGGAACCGGGTCGGCCTTCGGGGGATCGGCCTTCGGGGGATCGGCCTTTGGAGGATCGGCCTTTGGAGGGTCGACTTTGATGACCAAGGGCTCCGACTTGGGTTTGGGATCGACTTTGGCGGGTGTCGGCTCGATTTTGGTCGGTTTTGGATCGGTTTTGGTTTTGGACTTGTCGTCCGTTTCCACTTTCGGCGGTGGCTCGGGCACTTCCGCCGGGGTTGCGGTGTCGGCAACCGCGGTGTCCGAAGGGGCCGCGGTATCGGCCGTTCCCTCAGGGATCGGCTCAAGCGGAGGCAACTCCAAGGGAGTGGGGTTTGGAACGTCCAGTTGATCCGATGGAATCGCGGTCATTGCAAGCTGCGTGAGAGAGCCGGAGGAGCGGAGCGCCATCAGGCCAACCGCCACCCCGCCGACGACGATGGCGCCGAAAGAACCGACGATCAAAGAAGTGAACCGGCGCCCAGGGTGTCGCCCCCTCCCACTGGTCAGAATGATCAGCAGGGAAACAAAACTTCCGCCGAAGGAGAGCATCGCTCCCAAGCCCAGCAACACGAGGGTTACGGGGTTTACTGCGGTGTTGAGCGTGAAGATGGCGAAAATCAGTAGCACGCCGCCGGCGACACCGCCGATCCCGCCCAACATGGCCAAAGTTTGGTCGGGAGCCGGATCGTAGCTGGCTCGTGGGGGCGGAACGGGCGTGGAGGACCGCATCGATGGAAGCGGCGTCGGTGTGGATGCCCGCGGACGCGTCTGTCGGGGTTCAGGCGTCGGTTCTTGACGAGTCGGTGGATCTTCGTACACCAAGCGGGGTTCTGGCGCCCGCGGTGTCGGCTGAGAAGTTGGGGTGGACTGCGAAGGTCGGCTGAGCGGGCTCGGGGTACTGCGCTCGGGAACGGGGGCGGGCGTGGCCGGCATAAGAGAAACATCGTCGGGCGAAGGACCACTTCGGGAGGAACGGCCCCCGGGAACGGTGGTTTCGGGTTCCTCGTCCAAGGGTTCGAGCCGATCGGGCAGATTGCGCGAAGGGGCCGGAATGGGTGTTGGTGGAACAGCGGTTACCAACGTCTTTTCGTCCGGGCCGGCTCCAGCGCGCGGGCGAGGAATCAGCATCCGGTGCCCGCACTTCCGGCAGGTCGCCTTGTTGACCGGCTTGATGAGTTTGTCGTCCGGGATCTTGTAGGAAGCCCGACAATTGTCGCAGATAACCTTCATGATCCGCACTCCGTCCAGGCACGGCGCGACGCCATTCGCCGCAGCGACCCGATGTAGCGGAAAAGACACCAAGACGTCAACCGCGGTTTCACGCTTCGACAACTTCTGCAGGATGCGGTTCGCGTGTTTTCAATGCACCCGCTCGTAAGGCTTGCTTTGAAAGGCGGTTCTTTCGAACGTAGATTTGCGGTCAACCTTGTTTCCGTGAATGCGGCCACCGGATCTTACAAGAGCGCGTTTAACGCCCGATGAAACTCGATGTGGTGAACGAGGTCCTGCAGGTAGTCCATACGCTCAGAGTCCCAGATCAACACCGGGGATTGCGTCCACGAACCGATCCATTCTTCATACAGACCATTGAGGCTGCGTAGGTAGGGGACAGGAATATCCATTTCGGAGGGTCTGCCACGCTTTTTGATGCGAGACCGCATCGCTTTTACGCTGCAGCGCAGGTAGATCAACAGATCCGGGGGACGCAGGCTGCCGCGCATGGCCCGGTAGAGCTCTGAATATGTGGCAAAGTCCCGGTCATTCATGTTTTTCGACCGATGCAGGTGCGTTGCGAAGATCTCGGCATCCTCGTAGATCGTGCGATCTTGCACCAGAATCCCGTTGGTGCGCTCGAGCTCTCGGTGGAGCCGGTATTTGTGCGCCAGAAACCACATTTGCGAGTGAAATGACCAAGACTTCATGTCTTGGTAAAAGTCGGCGAGATACGGATTCTCGGCATAAGGCTCGTAGAACGGTTGGAATTTGTAGTGGCTGGTCAGGTATGTGACCAGACTCGACTTTCCAACGCCGATATTGCCGGCTACAGCGATAAAACGTTCCGGCACGTGGGCCCCTTTCGAGCGTTTACCATCGCACGAACGGCTGGCGGCCGCGATGGGATTGGTGCGTTAGGCGATCGGAACGGGAGGATTCGTGGCTCGTCCGATCGTGGTGTCCCTCAACGGTGTTCCATCCAGCTTTGAGTTCGAAAAACTCGATCGTTCAAAGCTGTATGGCAGTCGAAAAAGGCAGGTTCTCGGCCCGGACGGGCTTCCTTGCCAGCGTGCGGAATTGGTCGCCGAAGGGGATGTGCTGGTGCGTTCGGGGATGACCGCGCAGGGATATTTTGACGAAAAAGGCTATTGGTACGAGACAAAGGAACTAAAGGGCATAGGGGTCGACGATCAACCGGTGGAAAAGGTTGAATCGACCCTTGGGGTAGAACAGGCCCTCGAAGGCCCGATATCCGCTACCGAGGCCTTGGATTTGGCCGTCGACGTGGTGTATGCCCTGGAGCCCACGGAGGTCGCGCCAGAGCTGCTTCAGTCGTTACAAGGTGGCGACATATACCGATTTTCGTTCAGCTACCGTGGCGGATGGCAGGCGTCGACGGCTCTGTTGGTGAGCAACGACGAAGGTTTGTTCGCGTTGGTGGGGCACAAACGCGAGCCCATCTGGTGTTCACTGAATGAGGCGCCGCCCCCTGCGGTGGAAGAAGAAAGCGACGAACTTGACTTTGAAATGTTTTAGGGCGGTTCCATGCGATTGATTCATCTTTCCAATCTGACGAACCGCGATGCCTCCGTCGAGGTCGCGTCGTTGCCGGCTCCGAAAGCGCCAAAGTTGGGCATACCCGGGAGGGACATCCAGTTTCGTCGTTTCCTGGCAACCGGCGACGAAGGGCGCCATGAACGGCTACAACAGAGGTTTGGGGAAGATTATGCTCAAGCGCTGATCGACGGGGATCCTGAGGTCGACCTTGAGCGCGCCGGCCGGCATCTGGGCGATACCGATCGCGTCTACCTGGCGTCGGACGGGGAGATTCTGCACTCTACTGGAAAGATGGTGGAGATCATTTTTGCGCCCGACGGCTCGGAAAAGTCGCGCAAGGATCCGGTGGATACCCCGGCGAATGTGGCCGAAGAAATTCCCATTCGGTGGACCAAGGGGCGATTTAAAAAGCGGGACGCCGTGCGGCGGTTTGCGTTTCAGCGGGTGATGCAGATCCGTCATGTAGACGGTTTGACCTACGATTTCTTGTACGCAATGGCCAAGGAGCTCCACGAAGCGGACGAACTCGCGCTGCTCGGAGCGGGCGCAGATGGGCGTCAACCCTTGATTTTCTCGATGAATGCGACGGCCTATCGCGCTTTTTTGGAAGGACGGATCGACGGCTCAAAATATCAATTGCTCCTGCATCTTAGCCAGTTGGAACTGAAACGCCCAGCGCCTGCGGCGGAGGTGTAGAATGGCATTTTATACGTTGGAAAGGGCACGACCGCTGGGTGCAGGCAAGCAGGCGCCAGGAGGCAGCGTCACCGACGGCGATCTGATCGCTTCGTTGCGCAACTGGAAACGTACGGTAGCGGGTTCTTATCGTTCGTTGACGCCGGGGGATTTAGTAAAGTGGTTACCTAGTGGGCCGTACCAGGTTTCACCGAAAATCGATGGTGAACTTTGGTTTCTGGTGCTGGAGCACGGAGACGCGGCGCTGGTGAACCCTGCCGGTCGGGTGCTCGTCGGCGACATTCCGGTATTGGTGGAGGCGAAAGCGGCAGCCGCGCGAGCGGTCGGTCGAACCATCCTTTGCGGGGAGCTGTTTGCCGCCGGCGGCAAGGGCCGGCCGCGGGTGGGCGAAGTTTCCGAGGCGATGGGCGGCGAAGAAGCGGCTCAAGTACAGAAGCTCGGATTTCGTGCGTTTGACCTGTATCAAGGGGGAGATGCGGCGACCCCGGTGCGGCCCGATCTCTGGGTGGACCGCTATGAGGTTCTAAAGCGGATGTTGGCGGGAGGAAAGCGTCTGGACGTGATCCCCAATGAGACGCTCCAGACCGTAGAAGAGGTTCAAGCCAGGTTCGCGGAAAAGGTGGAGGGAGGCAAGGGCGAAGGCCTCGTCATCCGATTGATCGATGGCCGAATCTACAAGGTGAAGCCGGAAATCCACCTGGACGCGGTGGTGATCGGGTATGCGGTTCGCGGCGAAGATCCCACGCAAATTCGTTCGTTTGCGGTGGCGATGGTTCGCGAAGATGGAAACTTCCAATTGGTCGGCTCCCTAGGGAATCTCGGCAATGAACGTTCGCGCAGAGAACTGCTGGAGCTGGTCAAAGGCCTCGATTGCGATTCCAAATTCCGGTACGCCAGCAGTGAAGGGGCGTTGTACCAGTTTATTCGGCCGGAAGTGGTGGTCGAACTCCGGGTGACCGACCTCCAACCCGAAGAATCGGACGGCGCGCCAGTGAAGCGGATGGCGCTCGCTTTTGGTGAATCAGGCTGGACTCCGCTGCGGATGATGCCCGCACCGGCGTTGCTGCATCCGGTGTTTGAGCGCGTTCGGACCGATAAATCCGTCAATACGCTCGACGTTCGATTTGGCCAGGTGTTGGAGCGCTGCCTGGTTCACGACGCACATGCTGCTGCGGTGGCCGTCGAACGTTCCGCCTCCGCAGTGGTTTATCGCGCTGTGTACACCAAGGTCACCAAGGAAAAGACGGCGGTCCGCAAGTTGGTCGCCTGGAAGACCAATAAGGAAGAAGTAGATCCGGCGTATCCGGCCTATGTCGTGCATTTTACGGACTACAGCCCCGGTCGCGCGGAACCTCTGGATCGGACAGTTCGCCTGGCGCCGGATGCGGATGCCGCAAAGCAGGTAATCAGCTTGCTTCTTGAGGAGAACATCAAGAAGGGCTGGGTTGCTGGGGATCGGTTCATGGCCCCCGGCTGGGAGTAGTCTGCGATCTTTGCGCGTCTGCGCGAAACCCTTGGGCCTTTCGCGCAGAGACGCTGAGCGCGCAGAGATGTCGCTGCAAGTCGAATGGTAAATCACTTTACCATTCGGAGGACTTAGCTCTTTAGCGCGCGATAAGCGGCACCTTCCGCGGCCAATCGGATGCTGAGGTAGCGGTAGACCGGCATGACGTCGGCGGCATTCGCGACCACCCCTGCGACCTTGTCCGCACCGCCCATGGCACCGGGGAGGTATTGTTGTGCCGTTTGCGCGACAGGTTTGGTGTACTGCACGGCCACGTCGACCACCTTTTGAATCGGCTGCGACATCGATTTCAGCGTTTCCATGGCGCCGTCGAGCGACTTTCCGCCGGCCATCCCGGCTAATTTTTGGAACTGGGCGGGGGCGCCTTGGAACAAGCGGTCCACCATGTTCGCGCCGCTGACCGCGGCATTATCAGCGAACGGAAGGGCTACTTCGACGGCCGCGTAGTACATCAGCAAGGCCTGTCCTGCGGGCGTGTTGCGGAAGGCCTCAACGCGCTCGGCAACACTGCCAGGAAAGGCATTGTATGCCATGTATGCAATGCCGAGTCCCTTGATGACGGCATCATTGCGCTGTTGATCGTCAGTCTCCAACGCCGCAGACCCTTGGCCACGAACCAGGTTGACCGCGGATTTTAGTCCGGTGAACAGGGCGTAACCTTTGTCGCCGGTGTCGAGCAGATTGCCCATCCAAAGCACGTCTTGAATGTCCTGTCCTGCGGCTTCAATACGACACTTTGCGAAAGCGATCGGGTTGGGCGTCGAGTCCAACGTGCGAACCACATCTTCCATCACGCGGTACTGCGGAAGCGCCGGTGAGTAGGGTACTACCTTGAAAATCGCCTGGAGCATCTTCACGGTGTAGTCATCGGGCTTGAATTCATTCAACAGCGCATCGATCGGAAGCACAGCCATGTTCAACTCCTGGAAGGTGGCGGAGAATAGATCCGGCGATCGAAGCTGGGATCGTCGATCGCACGAACCGGGCGTTTGACGCAAAATCCGACCCGCATTGACGGAGCCGGATCTCCTCCGGTAGCGTCGCGCCAGGAGGATCCATGGCGGAGATCGACGAGGCGCTCGGCCAGTTTGCGGCGGACGATTATACCGTTCGGCTCGTGAGTTCTTTCTGTGCAGTCGTTCCGTTTGCGCCGTCGGTTCAACATTTTTCGAGCCTTGCGGAAGGTTTGAAGCAACAGGAGCCTCGGGCGAAACGTCAGGTTTTGGAGCGGGCGCAGGAGATTGCACGTTCCCCGGACGCCCAACGCGCCTTGTGGTTGGCGAGCGCAATGGATACGGCCGATTCGGGAATTTCGGCATTTTCCGGCGTCAAAAGCGCGGTGGAATTGTTTCGCAGCCAAGAAGGGCAACGGCTGAATGCGCTCGACACCGATGCTGCACAGGCCACGGATGCCGTTTTGAAGGCCATTGCGCTAGCGAGCGTGATTTCGCGCTTGTATTCTGGCGGGCCTTTGGAAAAGGTGGACGCCTTTCGCGCATCCAATACCGGACAGGCGTTGGCGCTTTATTTTGCCGCGATCGAGGTGGGGCTGCCGTTCGCTGACAATGCCGTTTCCGGTGGAGCGGGGGTGCTCGGCGGTCTATATTCGAGGTTTGGCGAGGCTCAACGCGCAAGGTTCGCGGCCTCATCGGGAGAGGCCGCGTCGGATGGCGTATTGGACAAATTACTGGGTCCGATCGATGCTTTGGTCCATACGTCTGCACCCCATTTGAAGGGCATTGCCGATGCCGCTGGGAAAGTGATTCCGGGTGCGATGAATATGGGCGATAAAGCCGCGGGAATCGTCGCTACGGGTGCGGACATCTTTCCGGTCTACCGCTATCTTGGCGCGCGTTTGGTCGCTGAAAGGTGTATTTCTCTTGCACTTGCGGAGATGCCCGTCAAAGAGGAGTCGGAGATCGCCAACCCGGCGATGCACCAGATTCAATACACGACCAAAAAACCGGATCGCGATGACATCGTGGTTCCGGCGGCAAAAAAACGTGGGTGCCTGCCGTTTGTTGTTCTTTGGTTTAGCGGGTTAATTCCAGCGGTGTACGCCATTCGGGAGTGGATCGGATGACTGGAATCCCCTTAGCGTTGGATGAAGCGCTCGCATCGTTCAATGCCACCGATGTGACGGTTCGGGTGGTGTCGGCATTGCTCGGCGTTCTTCCTGGAAGTCCGTCGCTGGCGGCCTACCGTTCGTTGGAAGAGGTGGTGACCACCCTGCATGCGGGCGCTCCTTCGGGACTGCTGGATACCGCCAAGGAATTGGCCGCATCCAAAGAGATCTTAAACGCTCTTCTGATCGTCAACGGCCTGGACACCGGCGACAAAGGCATTTCGATGGCGACGGGCCTGCGAACGGCGGCGTCGCTGTTTTTCGGTAACAAACCGGGGTTTCAGGTGGATGCTCAGCAGCGGTCGGACGCTGCGGTGAAAGCGTTGGGGTTGGCGGCGATTGTGCAGCGGGTGTTGCCCGGTGAACCGTTGGAATCGCTGCGTCGGTTTGCAAGCCTGCCGAGCGGTGCCGCGACCCTCATGTATTATGGGGGGTTGGAACTTGCATTACCGTTTTCGCCGGAGTTGGCGGCGCCAGACGCTGTTTTTCTGCAGGATCTCTGGAAGGCGGAAGGCGGCGGAGCCTCGGTTCGTCTGCAACCCATTGCCGGAAAAGACGGCGTTTCGATTGCAAACTCGTCGATGGATGCCTTGTTGCCTGTTCTCGATCGGTCGGGTCGGCTGGGTGCGGCCCATGTCACTGGGCTCGCCGAGAGCATTCAAAACCTGCTTCCGGGGGCCCTTTCGGTAGCCAAGGACTCGCTTCCGGACATCGCAGCGACGGGCGTGGATTCGCTGCCCGTGTACCGGTATTTGGCCGTTCGCGCGATCGCCGAGGCCTGTTGTGCGCGGGCGCGGTGGATGTACGAAACGCAATGGCAGCCGGCGTTGATCGTCCCTTTAAACTGGTTTGAGCCGGATCCGGTGGTTCCAACGGCGGCCGCCGGGACGTTGCCTCCCAATCCGTTTTCGGACGAACCGTCGAGACCTGTCGAGACGGCGGCCGCTGTTGTCGATGGAACCCCGAAGAGGGATATTCCGGTGTCCAATCCATTCGTCGACGGGGTTCAGCCGATGGCGGCGGCCTCCGCACCGGCGCCTTCGGGCGGTTGGATGGACGACGATCCTACCGAAATGGAGGCGGCACCGAAGAAAGAGGTGGTGCCGCCGACCGGCGGCTGGTGGGATGACGATCCGGCACCGGCGGTGTCGGAAGATGTCTCTTTGGAGAAAGCCCCAGAACCGCCAGAGGAGTCGGCAGTTGCCGCGCCGGTGGCTGCAGTTGCCGCGCCGGTGGCTGCAGTTGCCGCGCCGGTGGCTGCAGTTGCCGCGCCGGTGGCTGCAGTTGCCGCGCCG
>SYKL01000262.1 GCA_005797785.1 Pseudomonadota bacterium
AACAATAACGCCGTTTCGCGAGCCGAGATCGTACACCTCGACCGCAGCGCCCACGACCTGAATCCGGGCGTGTTGCCGACTGACGGTGGCGTCCACCAGTGGCAAACCGTTGGTGCCGGGGTCGCGCCCCAACACCAAGCCGCCGGCCACCTGCGCCCGTCGCAACGGGATCACCTCGAACGGAACCGGTCCTTCGAGCAACAACAGCACTGGCTCTTCGCCTGGCGGCCTCACCTCGGGCACCTCCGCAACCTTCGAAATCACCGGTTCAACGGGGAACAAGGCCGTCAGTTGATCGGCGGGTGCACCCGCTGGAGCGCCACCCGGCATGACCCGACTGTGCAGGGCAATTCGATCGCGTTGAACGCCACGAAAGAACGATAGACGCCGCGCGCCGAGGTCATAGGTCGCCAACCAATGCGGCACCGGAACGCGAAACTCCCGTCCGGAGCGTAGGTATAGACCCATCGGCGGCGCCCCTTCGAACGGGAACGCCCGCGCCCGTGGCCAGCCCGCCCCCATCAGATCATGAACGAAAAGTTCGGTTTGACCGTTGGGTTTGAGGGTCACGCCCTCCACATAGCTCCAGCCGTACTCGGACAAAAACGGCGTGCAACGCACTGCCTCGGTTGCCGCGGCTTCCAACTCCAGCAGAAGGGCACCGAGATCCAGGCCGCCGGCCTCGCGATCCCACGGCTCCGCTTCGGAAGCCAGGATCTCCAGCAACAAACGCAGGCCGCCGGCACCCGAGCCCGGCCGCAACCTTTCCGCGGCTCGCCCAAAAGCGTCGGGAACCTGCTTCGACGCATTGACGGCCGGCCACGGTAAACCCTCAGGAGGGAGACGATTTTGGAGCAGCGCATGCAGGCTGACCCAATCCGAAATTCCCATGGATTTCTGGAGCAGGGGCTGAAGCGCCCGCGCAAGGTTCCGATCCGAAGCGAGCTCCTGCGTATGCGCCAACACCGTGAGCATCGCCAGGGAGGTTAGCTCGACATACGCCTGAAACCAATCGCGCAAACGGTGATATCGAGCACGCGGGTCGCGAGTGAGCTCCAATTCGGCGGCGGGGACCGCCAACCACGATGGCAGGTTCTCGCGGTCCAATCCTTCCGGCATTCCTCGCCTCCGCGGCGATTGTACTCTCCTCCGAGGCCAGTTCACAGCCCCCGCCGGATATGGTAAATGTCTTTACCAACGCTCGAGGTACCATGCGTCCCACCCTGCTGCTCGTTCTTGCCGGATGCAACGATGCAAACTCCGACTCTAACGCAGATTCCGACGTCGATTCCGATGCGGTAGGTGTGGAATACTACGATCTGGAATCCTGCGAAACAGTGATCGATGACGGCTTGGCCGGTGTGTTTCGGTGGTTTCGCTGCGCCACCGTTCAGGACGAAGGCGACACCATCCGGCTCCAAAGCATTGGGTTGCCGCCGCATCTCTCGTTTTACTATGAAGACGACGATCCGAATCACATCGCCTGGGACAGCCGCGGCAACCTGTATTCGCCGAACCCGAACCGACTCTCAGCGCAGGATCTCGATTTTTCAATTCCGGTGGACCCGATCCCCAAGGGGTTGGTCATCGATGAGGCGATGGTGGACGGCGTGGTGGGCACCAACGACGAAGAATACCCCATGGGAGCGGCCGGATTGGCGTTGGACGGGGTGGCGCTGTTCAATCCCTTGGCCGCCCCGAACGACGACATCGACGACGAACAATGGACGTTTGACCCCTATTCTGCGCACCCCTCGCCCGACCTGACCTACCACTACCACACCACCTCCCCCGGTCCCTTGGACGTGTTGGTGGAACAAGGGTTAGCGTCGACCTCCACACCAGGGGAAGCAGAAATCGAGGTGTACGGCGTGTTCTGCGATGGAACCTTCGTGCTGGGATGCACCGAACTCAACGGCAACGAGCCATCCGGTGAGTTAGACGCCCAGAATGGACATGTGCACACCCTGGTGGACGCGGACGGTGGGGTGTTTCTCGAAGATCGCTACCACGTCCACCTGTGTCCGGCTTTGTATCCGGATCATCCATATACACCGGAGATCGCCTACTACGAGAACGAGTGCTCCGGGGGTTTCGGGCCGCCGTAAAAGTCAACCGCTTGATGGTCAAGTGGTTGACCATTTGGGCGATCGAACGGCGACGGGATCATGGTCTTGGAACGCGCCCTAAATGGCGTCGAAGCGATCGAATTCCATAACAAATGCCCCCCGCCCTCGGGTCTGCGAGCGCAGTTCGGTGGTGTACCCCAACAGCGACGACAGGCCGCACTCTGCCAAAATTGAGGTAATCCCGGCATCCGAGCTGTGCCCCAGAATCGTCGAACCGCGCGACTGCAGGTCTCCCAGCACGCCGCCCGTGTTTTCATCCGGAACGACCACTTCCACCTTCATGATCGGCTGCAGGACCACGCCGCCGGCCTTCGACAGCGCTTCGCGCACTGCGGAAGCTGCGGCGATCCGCAGGGATTGCGGATTGCTGCCCGATCCCGGGCTGACGATCTCGTCGACGGTGACCGCCACGTCTTCGATCGGCGAACCCTCGATCGGGCCCCCGCCCAAAGCATCCTTTGCCCCTTGATACACCGCATCCAACTGTTCTGGCGTCGGCTGATATTCCGGTGGGTTCCAACGAGGACGCGCTTGCACATCCACGCCCGTGCCACGTTCGCGCGGTTTTACCGTCACAACACAGGTGGCGCGCAGCTCGATGCGCTGGGTGCCGGTTTCCAGTACCCGATCCACGCCGCCCTCCGCAGAGGCCGATTGGCGCACGGTTTCGCGGTGCACCACGCGAGGCCGACCGGCGCGGAGCTTCAAACCAAACTCGCGTTCCATACGTTCAAACTGGATTTGGAGATGCAACTCCCCCATACCCTTGAGGATCCGCTGGCCGGTTTCCGCATCTTCCTCGAACCGAAGCGTCGGATCTTCCTCGGTCATCTTCTCGATGACCTCCAACATCTTTTCTTCATCGGCGCTGGATTCCGGCTCCACCGCCAACCCCAAAACTGGGGCGCGAGCGTCAATTCGCTCCAACAGGACTTCGTGGGCCGGATCGCAAATCGTGTCGCCGGTGGTCGCCCAACGCACCCCCGCCAGCAGGACAATCTGACCGGCAAGTCCCTGCTCAATGCGAGTCTTTCGGCTGGCGTCGACCTCAAATACTCGGGCCACCCGCTCCTTGATGTTTCGGCCACCGAGCGCAATTTCTTCGCCGCCTTCCAACCGACCTTGGTAGATCCGGCAAAACACGTGGCGGCGTCCTTCGAAGAGCTGCACCTTGAACGCCAGCGCAACCAGCGGAAGGTCCGGGTCCATCTTCACTTCTACCGGCGTACCGTCCGGCTTTTTCGCGATCGCGGGAGGACGATCGAGCGGGGTCGGGTGAAGCTTGATTACCGCATCCAGCATCGGCTGCACACCCCAGTTACGAAGGGCCGAACCCGAGAATGCTGGACGAACCTTTCCGGAAATGGTCAGGGCACGGAGTACCGACCAAATCAACGCCTCCGGAACCTCTTCTTCGCCGAGAACCAAGTCTGCAAGCTCTTCATTGTGCTCCGCCAGAGCGAGCAGCAGCGTCTCACGGTAGGTGGCCACTTCCGCCGCTTCCTCCTCCGAAAACGGCCGAGTTTCTACAATTTCACCCTTCTCCCCTCGGAAGGTGTACGCCTGTTGCTCGATCACGTGCAGCACCGTCTGTTTCGAAGGCACGGGAACACAGACCGGAACCGGCTCATCGCCGAAACGGCTCTTCACCATGTCGAGCGTGCGCTGAAAATCGGCGCCAGGGCGATCCATCTTATTGACGAAAATGAAGCGAGGAACGGCGTGTTTGTTGGCCTGGCGCCACACCGTCTCCGTCTGCGGCTCCACCCCACGCACGCCATCCATAACAATGACCGCGCCGTCCAAAACACGCATCGAACGCTCAACTTCGATGGTAAAATCCACGTGTCCAGGCGTGTCGATCACCTGGAGCATATGGTCTTTCCATGGACAAGCGGTGACCGCCGCGGTGATCGTAATCCCGTGGCGCTGCTCCTCGTCCATCCAGTCCATATGGGCCGTTCCCTCGTGAACTTCGCCCACCTTGTGCGAAGCTCCGGTATAAAACAGCACTCTCTCTGTGAGCGTGGTTTTACCAGCGTCGACATGCGCCGCGATGCCGATGTTTCGGACGCGCTCTAGCGGCATTTCGGTGACGCCCTTCGCCTTGCTCATCCATCCTCCGTCAGAACCGGAACTCTTCTATCGCCTGAACCAGCCCGTGGCGCGCACCAAGAACCGGGATCGCCAAAATCCGCGCTCTTTTCAGAATATCCTTCGCGTATGAGCGTTCGACCCGAGCGAGCGCTTCGCGCGCCATCTCCACCCACATCGCCACCAGGTGCTCCACCGCCTGCCGGGTATAAAAGTGGTGATCGCCCACATTCGAGCGCAAGATGCTGGCTGCTGGCTCCAGCCATCCGATCGCTTCG
>SYKL01000263.1 GCA_005797785.1 Pseudomonadota bacterium
GAGTGGCCACATGGTTCCAGTCTAACCGATGCGGGCCTGAGTTCCACTGACCCGCGTTTCCGCATGGATGCAAGCGTGGTCGCGCGTCGTTCGATCGGATAGACACGGGTTCGCCTTGGGTTGCCGTCGCTCGTGCGGCACTAGCTTGGAGTTTAGATGCGTCTCCGAAATCAGCTTTTGTCGTTGGTTCTGTTCCCGGTGTTGGCGTTTGGGTGTGCAGGTCCGGCGGAGTCGACGGGTTCGACCGAGAATGGGACCACCGCAGGCGCTTCCGCCGAAGACAAGGGTGCCGTTCTGGCCGATGTCGGCGGCGTTAAGGTTTACGCCAGTGAGTTCGAAGCGGCCGCTGCCCGGAAGACCCCAGCGAATGGTGAGTCCCTGACCATCGAAGAGCGCAAGGAAGTGCTCCAGAAATTGGTGGAAGAAAAGGCTCTGTACCAGGAAGCGAAGAAGAAGGGCGTGGATGAAGATCCCAAAGTTCAAAAGGTCATGATCAACACGCTGCTGCGCCAGGAAGTCTACGCCGGCGTCCGCAATGCCGACATCTCCGATGACGAGCTGCAGAAGTACTTCGAAGAGCACAAGGCGGAATTTGTTGTGCCCGAGAAGGCGCAGATCAAGCGGATTTTCATCCGCGTTTCCGACAAGCGTCCGGATGCGGATGCCAAGAAGTTGGCGGAAGAGCTGCGTGGCAAAGTGAAGGCAGATCCTAGCAAGTTCAGCGAAGTTGCGACCGAGCACTCTGAGGATCCCTACAAGCGCCGCGGTGGCGATTTGGGCTTCATCGCGAAAGAAGGCAAGCCCGGTATTGATCAGGGCGTTGTCGACCGTGCGTTTGCCTTGGGCACCGGCGAAGTTTCCGAGGTGTTTGAAGCGGGTGGCGGTTACAACATCGTTATGGTCGAAAACCGTCGTGAAGGCGTCGAGCGCACCTTTGATCAAATGCGCAGTTCGGTGCTTCGCCGCGTAAAGAACGACAAATACCGCGAGTTGTACGACAAGTACGTTGCGGACATCGCCAAGAATTACCAAACCCAGATCTTCGAAGACGAGTTGATGAAGGTCGAGGTTCAGGCCGGCAAGAAGGGTCCAGGGATGCCTGGTCCGATGGGCGGCCCAATGGCGATTCCGGGTGGTGCGGAAGAGCCGGGTGAGCCTGGCGAGCCGCACGAAGGTGTGGCCGGTGGCGAAGGCGAAGGCCGTTAGTCACTTGGCGAGCAACCTGGTTCAGTGCGGCGCAGTTGATGCGTCGCCCGCGCACAAAATGTCGCTTGCGTCTTTTGTGGGGTATTTCTGCAAGTCAACAGCGTTGGTGGCATGTTTCGCCCCGACGCTGGCTTTTGCGGGGGTCGTCGATCGGGTTGCCGCGGTGGTGGGTCAAGACGTCGTGACGTTGTCCGAGATTTATGATCTCGGCGGCCCTTTCATCGAGCAGCGGTGCCAGTCCACATTGGACTCGACCTGCAGCACTAAGGCTGAGCTGGAGGTTTTGGATGCGCTGATTCAGCGTGCCTTGATGCGGCAGGAGTTGCAGCGGTTGGAGCTGACGATTGCGCCGGAGGACATCGACCGCGGCGTGGATGCGATGGCCCGACAATATGGCCTCGCCGACCGCGAACAGCTGAAGGCACAGGTCGAAGCCGAGGGGTTGGAATGGCAGACCTTTCGCGACCAGGTGCACGACCAACTTCAGCAAATGAAGTTCATCGAAAATGTGATTCGGCCGCGGGTTACCGTAACGAAGAATGAGATCGTCGATCTGTATCAACGCGCGGCCCGAGACTACTCGGGGCCAGCGGCAGCTGAATTGGAGGCGTTCGCGCTGACGATTCCCGACGACCTCGACGAAGCGGGTCGCCTTGCCATGTTTGAACGGGCGCTGGCGATCGTGGACGATTTGAATGCCGGCCGCCGAGAGTGTCTTGCAACCGTCAAAGAGATGGATTCCGGCACCTATGCGCCGCGCGACGGGAAGATGGGCACCTTTAAGAAGGGCGAGCTCAATCCGAGCTTTGACGCGATGGTGTTTTCAACGCCGGTGGGCCAGGTGGGACGCCCACTTCAGGTCGGCAACGCCTTGTTGATCGTGAAAGTGGCAGCGATGCGCGAGGCGGACGTGAAGCCGTTGGAGGAGATCGAGGATCAACTCCGCGAACAGGTTTTTGAGGCCAAGACGGAAGAGGCGGTGGCCCAGTGGTACCAACAAGCGCTGCGCAAGGCGTCGGTCAGGATTCTGTTGGAGAAAACGGAGGAACCGTGAGTTCTCCGGGGCGATTGATCGTTACTCCGGGGGACCCTTTGGGGATCGGCCCAGAGGTGGCGGTGAAAGCCATTGTGCAAGGCAACTTCGAAGCGCTGCTGGTTGGCGACGGTGCGGCGATTCGAGCCGAAGCGCTGAAACATGGCCTGAAACTCAAGGAAGTAGGCCGTCCGGATCGAGAGGGTGTATCGCTGTTGGATACCTCCGGCGGGCAAGAACCCGCGGAAGTCGCCGCGATTCGCTTGTCGGTTCACTGGTTGCTGGCGCATCCGGGAGCGTTGGCTACGGGGCCGATTCACAAAGCCCGCTTGGCTCGCCAGGGATTTCGACATCCAGGGCACACCGAATTTCTGGGCGAGCTTTGCGGGGTCGACAGCCCCGTGATGGCGTTTGTGGGCGGTCGTTTGATGGTGTCGCTGGTCACGGTTCACCTGCCGCTGCGTGAGGTCGCTGGAGCGTTGACGATGGAGGGGGTGCTCCGCACCATCCGTCTTTCGGCGCGCGCCCTACAGGGCCATTTCCCGAAGCGGGTGGGGCGGGTTGCGGTGTGTGGCCTGAACCCTCATGCCGGCGACGGTGGCTTGTTGGGAGATGAGGAGCAGCGCGTGATCGGGCCTGCGGTGGAGCAGGCCCAGTCGGAAGGTTGGAACGTCGTTGGTCCGATCAGCGCGGAGACGGCTTTTCGTAAAGCGGCTTTGGGAGAGGTGGATTGGGTGGTGGCCATGTACCACGACCAGGGTTTGGCCCCCCTCAAGTTGGTGGACTTTGGGAAATCGGTCAATTGGACGCTGGGATTGCCGATGGTGCGCACCAGCGTGGACCACGGCACCGCCGACGACATCGCAGGGAAAGGGATCGCGGATCCCTCAAGTATGATCGCAGCGATCGAGTGGGCCAACCAGCTTATTCGCTGAGGTCGTCGGGGCATTCCGGTACGGATTCTGGCCAATCGTAGGCGGCGCCGTCACAATCCGCGGCCTCTTGGTCCATCCAGACAACCAACCGATGAGCGACCGCTTCAGAGCAGAGGAGTTGCGAGGAAGCGCCGTTTCGGGCATCGTCTGGATCCCCGACAATGTCGAGAGTGATGCTCCAAACTTCGGAACTTTCGTCGGGTGCGGCCTGGACGAGTTTGAGGGCGTGTGCTTCGACGAGCGCGCCATCTGTTAAAAACAGGGTAGAGCCGTCGCTCCAAGCATCCAGTGCGACGGAAGCCGACCATTCGCTGAGCCCGGGATCGCAGGTTACTGCTGCGGTTTGAATGGAAGGCACCGGCGGCGCCTCCGGTGTTTGTGGGAAGGTACACGCCCACCACCACAGAATCATGTTTCTGCCTGCCGTTCGAGCGTTTGGGTTCGAAAAAGCTGACGTTCGATCCGGTCCAGCAGCACCTCAAAGCCGGCGCCCTGAAGCGCCGAAGCGGGCAAACCACCATAACGATCCTGCAATTCCCGTAGAACCTGCGGATCGGCTTCGTCCGCTTTGTTCCAGACGAGCAGAATCGGGGTTTCTTCTAGCTCCAGGTCTTTTAGAATTTCATCGACCGATCCTTTGTGATGCTCCACCTCGGGATCGGCGGCGTCCAGCACGTGCAAAAGGAGGTCGGCCTGCTCAAGCTCTTCTAAAGTTGCTTTAAAGGCCTGAATAAGGGTCTTAGGCAGGTCCTGGATGAAACCCACGGTGTCGGTGAGCAGGATTTCGCGCTCTTCAGGGAACCGAAACCGGCGGGAAGTAGGATCCAAGGTGGCGAACAGCTTGTCCTCTGCGATCACCTCGCTCTGAGTGATCCGGTTGAGAAGCGTGCTTTTCCCTGCGTTGGTGTAGCCGACGATGGAGACGACGGGTACGCCGTTGCGCTCGCGTCGTTTACGGCGAAGGGCGCGGTTTTCGGAGAGCTTCTGTAGCTCGTGTTCGAGGCGGGTCTGCCTTTCTCGGGCGCGTCGACCGTTGATTTCGAGCTTTGTTTCCCCGGGTCCTCGGCCTCCAACCCCGCCGGTGAGCCGAGACATGGCGGTGGGCATCAGCGCGAGCCGCGGCATACGGTAGCGGAGTTGTGCCAGCTCCACTTGGAGCTTTCCTTCGCGAGACTGTGCGTGTTGCGAGAAGATGTCGAGGATCAGTTGGGTCCGATCGAGCACCTTCAGCTCGGTGGTTTCAGCGACATTTCGGAGTTGGGAAGGAGAGAGCTCTCGATCGAACACCATCGTCGAGGCGCCGAGATGCATGGAGCGGATCACGAGCTCTTGGAGCTTGCCGCTGCCGATGCAGGTGCGGCCGTCCAAGGAATCCCGTTTTGCCAGAATCGTGTCCACCACGCGAAGACCGGCGGTCTTGGCGAGTTGCTGGAGCTCGTCCAGACCCCGACGCGCCCGTTTGGGGTTGCCCAAGGTGATACCAACTAGTAAAGCTGCATTACCATCTTCGATTTTTCGGAGCTGCGGACTCTTGGTGAACTGAGCTTCGAGATCGGTGATGAACGCGAGCCAATCGTCATTCCAGTCGTAGACGGAATCGACGGTTTCCACGCGCCAGATCTTGCCGCCGCGCGCTTCGTCCGGTGGAAGTTGGCAGGCGTACCACACCCGACCGGGGAGTCCATCCGGTAGAACCTGGACAGTGATCACCGCGTCCAGCTGCAGCAGGGTCAGATCGGTGAGATCCTCTTCTGTCAGCCCATCTGGGCGAAGCGACGTATGAACGAGGCGAAGCCCGCGGAAGCGATCCGCACCGGCGCGCCGGGCGCCGAGATCGGGAATGTGCACCCGGTGGGAGTCGCCCACGACGACTTTCTCGATTTCACCTGCTCGATCGATGAGCAGCCCAATTCGGCGCCCGGTTTCTTGAGACAATTCGGTCAGCGTGCGCGCTAGCGGCGCCGACACGAAGTCGGTGCGAGAAACCCGGCGTTGATACAGGCCTCGAATCGCTTTGGCATGAGCCGGTCGCAGGCCTTGGGTATTTCCATAAACGGTTTCCAGAACCGCCTCCGAACCCTCTCTCTATCCGATCCAAGAAAAAAGGGGCCGGCGGGCCCCCGGGTGCGCTGCGCGGTCGCTCAGTCTTTCCGATCGCTGAAGTTTTCCAATAGCTTTGGAAGATCGACCCCAAGCGCCCCTTTGAGCTCCTCGACGACTCGGACCGCCTTTCGGGCAGTATCTCCGCCCTCATTGGGCAGCATGGTGAGGCGGCCGATCTTGACGTCGCCGATGGTGGCGGTCATCGCCGTCATGATGTTCTGGAGCTTTTGCATCAGGAAGATGTCTCTGGCGCTTCCTCCGGCGGATTTCCAGACCGCGATCATTTCCTCCAGCACTTGAACCGTCGCGCGTCCCTCTTCCAAAATGCGCGATGAACGCCCCTTGGCATCGGCGATTCCTGCTTCCATGGCGGCGCGAGCGGGCTCGATCACATCGGCCTCCAGTCGAAGCCGGGTTTGCTCCACCTGCGCCTCCGCGGCGGAGACAGCACCTTCGGAGCGTGCAATCTCGGATTCGACTTGACC
Source organism: Pseudomonadota bacterium (assembly GCA_005797785.1). Lineage (GTDB taxonomy): Bacteria > Myxococcota_A > UBA796 > UBA796 > SYKL01. The sequence continues at coordinate 5,763 of SYKL01000263.1, forward strand.
CGTTGACTCGGCGACCAACGCGAGCGAACGGGTCTTGGCGTCGCCAATTCGGCGTTGCGATTGCGCTTGCGCGATGGCCTCTTCGGATTCGATTTCGCGCAAGCGGGCCCGCTGCCGGTTTTCCGCGTCGCGGATCAGCGCGCTCGCCTTGGCTTTTGCCTCGGCGATCCTGGAGTTTTTGATAAGGTCGGCGCTTTTTTTGCGGCCGAGACTGTTGAGGTATCCACGTTCATCCTGAACATTCTGGATCTTCATGGTGTCGAGCAACAGCCCCAATTTGGACAAATCGTGCTCCGCTTCCTTTTGAAGAGCCTCGGCAAACGCGAGTTTGTCTTCGTTGACCTGTTCTGGAGTGAGTTGGGAGAGCACTCCACGAAGGTTTCCTTCCAGGACGTCCTTGGCAATTTTGACGATCTCTTCTCGGCTCTTTCCGAGCAAACGCTCCAGAGCGTTTCCGAGTTCGGGATCCCGACCAGCGATTTTGAGGTTTGCAACGCCTTGAACAGTGAGCGGAATGCCGCCTTTGGAGTACGCGTTGCTGACGGCGACGTCCACGCTGATGTTCGAAAGGTCCAATCGGTCGACCCTTTCGATGAGCGGCCAGCGAAATGCCCGTCCTCCCTTGATGACGCGGTACCCTCGTTTTCCGGCGCCTGAGCGGCCACCGGAAAACACGAGAACCTCGTTGGGTTCGCAGATGTAGAGCAGGTTCCACGCGGTGGTCAACGCGGAGATGCCGGCGCCGCCGGTGACGACGGTGAGTCCGCCGAGAATGACGAGCGCGTCCATCAGTTCACCCCCTTGGACTGGGACAAAATACCTGTGATGTCAACGCCGGTGGTCTCCTTAAACTCGCGCAGGATGGCGCCAACGGAGGCAGGCAACGAGGCAATGTGTTCGGGCAAAGCTCTGCCGTTTCCGCTGTCGATGAGGTTGACTTCGGTGATCTGCACGGCCTGGACCTTTTCAGTGACGGTTCGAAGTACGGTCTCAAGTTGTTGAATAAGGAAGATGTCTTTGGCGTCGGGCCCGGCCTTGATCCAGGTTTCGGTCATCATCCTTAGAACTTCCGCCATCGCTTGGCCGTCGGCGGCGATCACGGCTGCGTTGGCGCGGGCTTGCATTTCTCGGCTCTTGCGCTCGGCTTCCGCGGGCAACACCACCTCGGCGGATAGTCGAAGGTTTTCGAGTCGAGCGCGAATTTCCTGAAGTTTTTGCTCGGCTTTTGCGCGGGCCGCGATGCCCGCTTGTTCGGCGCGCTCTTCTTCGGATTTGGCTTGGGCCTCAAGGGTCGCTTTCACACGTCGGAGCTCATTTTCTCGCTGAAGGATCTCGGTCTCGGCTTTTTGCGCGGCAACCTGGCCCTCGCGAGTGGCTTCGGCCTGAGCCGATTCGGCGTCGGCTTTTGCGCTGGATTCGGCGATTTCGGCGTCGGCCAACACATTGGCGAGCCCCTCTCGGCCGATGCTGTCGAGGTAGGAAACATCGTCGGTTACGCTCTGTATCTTTAAAGTATCCAGGTGTAATCCGAGTTTATCGAAGTCTTCTCGCGCCTCGAACAGGAGTTCTTGCGCGAACTTCAATCGGTCTTCGTTGACTTCTTCGGGTGTCATTCGGGCGAGCACACCACGGAGGTGACCTTCCAGGGTCTCTTTGGCGACGCGTTGGATGTCGTCGGTGCTGCGGCCAAGAAAACGTTCGATCGCCTCGCCGCGAATGGCGGCATCGGAGGAGATTTTCACGTTGGCGATCGCATGAACATGAAGGGGGATGCCACCCTTCGAGTATGCGCTCTGCACTCGGGTATCAATGGGAATGGTCGTAAGCTCCATCCGATCGACCTTTTCGAGTACGGGAATTCGAAAAGCGGTACCGCCGTGGACGACGCGGTAACCTCGTTCTGAACCGTCCTCGATCCGGTGCTTTCGTCCGGAGAAGATCAGAAGTTCGTTGGGTCGGCACACATAGATGAACTGTTTGAGCATGCCCGCCAAAAAGAGAAAGCCAATGCCCCCTCCGGCGCCGAGACATGCGAATGCGATTAAGGTGTCCACCGGATCCCTCCCGGCGGGAATCATACATCAACGGTTCTCACACGGATCGTTCGCGGTCCGTTAATGTGCGGGGCGCTCGGGCGAGTGCCGTAACGTCGGCTACACCGTCCGTAATGCTCGCGATCAATACCGCTTCGCCGACTTCGAGCACCCTCCCATCCTTGGAAACAGCAGCCAGATCGAAGCGCCCTCCGGCCGTCTTGACCACGATCTTGCCAGTATCGTGCGGCCGAATCGGTAGCACTACCTGCGCCTCTTGCCCTTGTAGGCGGTCGAGGCTGGTTTCTCCCGAAACGGTGTCGGTCTGCAGGCGTTGGAAAAACCATGCCGCGCCACTGCCGATCGCCACCCCAAACACCAGAGAGATCGCTGCGGTTAGCAGAGGATTCACATCGCCCAGGGTCAAAATAAGGCCGTTTGCTCCGAATGCAGCGGTGCAGTACGACCAAAACCGGACGGACAGAAATGGTAAACGAAGCTTACTATCTGCGGCGCGGTGAGGAATGAGGTCGGTGGGACCGTGGTCGTGGTCCAAGTCGGCAGGGTCGTGGTCCAAGTCGCCGTGGTCAGGGTCCAAGTCGCCATGGTCGTGGTCCAGATCGCCGTGGTCGTGACCCAGTTCATGATCGGCGTCAGAATGACCATGGCCGCCTAAGAACATAGCGGCACTCAACAGGATTCCGCCAAACAAAAGGGCGGCCAAATAAACGCCGATCATCGCCTACCTCGGTGAAAAAGCGAGGAATAACCAGCCTAGGATGAAGCAAACGCCACCGAGCGGCGTGATTGCTCCCAACCAACGATACCCCGTGAGTGTCATCACATACAATGAGCCGGAGAAAAGCAGAATTCCAGCGACGAAGAGCCAGCCTGGGATGGCGGGTGTTTTGGGGTGCACCGCTACCAGGCAGATCGCCAAAGCGTGAAACAGATGGTATCTCGCCCCGGTTTCCCAGTTTTGGAGAAGTTGAGTGTCGAGAATGATCTTCTTTAGACCGTGGGCACCGAATGCGCCAAGCCCCACACCCAAGGCGGCGAGGCTGCCGCCGATTTTCCACCACATTCGGCCTCCCATCGGTTCATGGTTAACACGAAGCGGAGAGGCGCCCCGGCTTGCTGCCGAAGGCCTCTGTGCCCAGAATGTGTCGGCGGAGGCCGCTTGAACGTTAAAGGCGTCATTGTAGCTGCGGGGTATGGGACTCGGTTTTTGCCGGTTACGCGCTGTGTTCCAAAGGAGATGCTCCCGCTCGTGGATCGGCCCGCGATCGACTTTGTCGTGGAAGAGATGGTATCCGCTGGGATTTCAGAGATCTTGGTGATCTCCTCGCGTCGAAAAAAGGTGATGGAAGATTGGTTTGATCGTGATCCGGAGCTGGAAGGGGCGTTGACCGCTTCCGGGAAGGCGCTCGATCCGGTTCGGCCGCCGGCGGTAAAAGTAACTTTTGTACGCCAGCAACGGATGGGAGGCACTGGCGATGCGCTCCGATTGGCCCGTGAATTTGCGGGCGACGATCCCGTGGTAGTCGCCTACCCTGACGATCTTTTTCCTGATTTTAATCCCTCGCAAGCGTTGATTCGGCAAGCTGAGCGGACGGGGCGTTCGGGGTTGTGCGCGGTCGACCTCGGCGGATGCGATGTTTCGCGGTTCGGCGTTCTGGACGTAGACCCGCAGACCCAGCAATTGCGGCGGATTGTGGAGAAGCCACCCCGGGGTACAGAACCCTCGACGCTCGTTTCTTTGGGGCGGTATCTGTTTATGCCGGAGTTTTTTACCTCGTTGGAAGAGGATTTAACTCGACACACGGCTGGCGAATTTTTCCACATTGGTGCGATTCAGGCGCTGGCGGAGACGGGTCGGGTGGACGTCGTCCTCGCGGAAGGGACGCGGTACGATACGGGAACTCCACAGGGGTATTTGGAGGCGTTGGTGGATGTGGCGCTTCGGCGCGAGGATGTTGGGCCAGGGCTCCGCGCCTGGCTGGTGGAGCGGTTGCAGCGCTGATCTCGCTTGCGCGATATGTCAGGCCGGTTGCACGGGGACCGCATGTCGCTCTATGACCATCGCTCGATCGAAGCCAAGTGGCAGAAAGTGTGGGACGAACAGGGGATCTACAAAACCTCTACCGACCGGACCCGGCCAAAATACTATGTTCTCGACATGTTTCCGTACCCGAGCGGTGCGGGTCTACACGTGGGGCACCCGAAAGGCTACGTTGCAACAGATATTGTTGCTCGCGCCCGGCGTATGATGGGGTACAACGTCCTGCGCGTGATGGGTTGGGACAGTTTTGGTTTGCCGTCGGAACGTCAGGCGGAACGCGAAAATACGCATCCAGCCTTGATTACGGCTCGGAATATTCAGACGTTTAAGGACCAATTGTCCCGTCTGGGGCTTTCCTACGACTGGGACCGGGAATTGGCGACGTCAGACGCGAAATATTACAAGTGGACGCAGTGGATCTTTCTGCAATTGTACAACGCCGGTCTGGCATACCGCTCGGAGACTCCCGTCAACTGGTGTCCGGCGCTCGGCACGGTGCTGGCCAATGAAGAGGTGAAGGACGGAGTGTACGTTGAAACCGGTGATCCGGTGGAACGTCGCTCGATGACCCAGTGGATGTTCCGCATCACCGCCTATGCCGACAAGCTGCTGGCGGGTTTGGAAGATCTGGATTGGCCCGACGGAATTAAAAAGCAACAGCGCGACTGGATCGGTCGATCGGTGGGCGCCGAAGTCTCGTTTGCGGTTGCCGGGACCGGGCATTCGTTCAAGGTATTTACGACACGACCTGACACCCTGATTGGGTGCTCTTACGCGGTGCTGGCCCCCGAACATGAATTGGTGGAGGCGATCACCACCCCAGAGCGCGCGGCGGCGGTCCACGCCTACCGCGAGCAGGTAAAACGTCGCAGCGACCGGGATCGTATGGCACAGGCTGCCGATGCGCCGAAAACCGGTGTTTGGACCGGGGCGTACGCGGTGAACCCAGTAACGGGCGAAGAAGTTCAGTTGTGGATCGCGGACTACGTTCTGGCCGGGTACGGCACGGGCGCTGTGTTCGCCTGCCCCGCGCATGACGAACGCGATCACGCTTTTGCACGCACCCATGGCCTGGCCATCCGTGAGGTTGTTGCCGGGGGTGACGTTCAAACCGCCGCTTACACCGGCGACGGCCCGCACGTCAATTCCGACTTCTTAAACGGTCTCGACATCGAGACCGCGAAAAAGGTCGTTACCAGCTGGCTGGAGGAACGAGGGTCCGGACGCGAGATGGTGCAATACCGGCTGCGGGATTGGTTGTTTGCGCGGCAACGGTATTGGGGCGAACCGTTCCCTATCTTGGAACGGCCGGATGGAACGATCGTCACGGTGCCCGAGGCCGAATTGCCGGTTGTCCTTCCTGAACTGGCCGAGTTTAAGGGCACGGGCGATGGACGTCCTCCGCTGGCGCGGGCGGAAGAATGGGTCAAGGCCAAGGATCCGGTCACCGGACTGCCCGTGCAACGCGAAACCAGCACCATGCCGCAGTGGGCAGGCTCGTGTTGGTACTATCTGCGCTTTATTTCGCCGGATCGGGACGATGTGGCCTGGGATCGCGGGGATGAGTCCTACTGGATGCCTGTCGATCTGTACGTGGGCGGCGCGGAACATGCAGTGTTGCACCTGCTTTATTCCAGGTTTTGGCATCAGGTGTTGTTTGACCTGAAGCTGGTCAGCACCCCGGAACCGTTCAAGCGCCTGTACAACCAGGGGATGATCCTCGCTAATTCCTACCGGGACGCGCGTGGCAAGTACTACTACCCGACCCAAGTTGAGGAAAAAAGCGGCACATGGTTTGTGAAGGGTACGGACACCCCGGTCGAACGAAAGCTCGAGAAAATGTCAAAGTCTAGGTACAACGTAGAGAACCCTGACGATATGTGCGATCAGTATGGCGCGGACGCGCTTCGATTGTACGAGCTGTTTATGGGTCCCCTGGAAGATACAGCGATCTGGGAGACCACCGGAGTGGCCGGTACTCGCCGGTTTTTAGAGCGCGCTTGGCGATTGGTTGTCGACCCAGAGACCGGAGAGCGTCCTTCAAAGCTTGTAGATCACGCTGTAGACGATCGCCCATTGGAGCGATCTTTGCACTCGATGCTCAAAAAGGTGTCAGAAGCGGTGGATTCGTTGAAGTTCAACACCGCGATCGCCGAGATGATGATGTTTGTGAACGAAGCGACGCGGGCCTCCGCGGTTCCGGTGGAGGCGGTCGACGCCTTCGTGCGCGTTCTCGCACCGTTTGCGCCGCACGTGTCGGAGGAACTCTGGGCGCGATTGGGGCATTCGGAGTCCGTCACCGGCGCCAGTTGGCCCTCCTTTGACGAGTCAAAGATCAAGGCGGATACCCTGACTTTGAGCGTGCAAGTAAACGGCAAGCTGCGCGCGACCATCGAAGTGGCGCCAGACATCAGTGCAGAAGACGCGATTGCAACAGCAAAACGTTCGGAATCGGTACAGAAGTTTGTCGCTGGTGGAACGATCCGGCGCGAGATCTACGTTCCAGGCCGGCTCGTGAACCTCGTCGTCAATTGACGCCCCATTTGCGCCGCGATCGCGTATCCTGTTCGAAACGGGGCGAGGCGGGCACATGCGCATGTGGTGGTTGATCGGTTTGGTAGCATGTAGTCAGAAGTTGGAGCCGGTCGGAGGACCTTCCGGCGGGGAAACCGACGACACCTCGGAAACGGTGGACACCAACGAGACCGAAGAAACCGGGGAAACGGAGGATACCGGGGACGATTCGGGCGATGACACCGGAGTCAATGAGTGGGGTGTCGACTGCGATGCTGATTACACCCCCGATCCTTTGGAGGAGGGGGAGTGTTTCGTTCAGCTGCTGCAATGTGGCGACGAAGTCACCGGGACAACGGATGGAGGAACCTCTCTTCTGGGTGACGATAACAATGAGGTCGACGAGTACACTACATGGCAGTGCTATGAGTTTCCTGCAGATGACACGAGTTATGAAGGTACAGAACGGATTTATCAGTTGGTGGGTTTAGATAGCCTGCAGCAGGCCACGATCACGCTCTCGTACTGCGATGGATTTGATGAGGAAGATGGACGCTTGTCGTTGTTTGCGGCTCGCAATGTAGACGACTGTGATGCGTTGGCTCCGGAGAACATTTCGATCAGCACCTGCGAGGGAGAGGAGGACGACAGCCCCGCGGAGGTGGGAATTACCGGCAATGGAACTGCGTGGGCGGTAGTTGTTGAGGCCCGCGATGGGCAGCACACCAACTACAAATTGAGGGTGGAGTGCGATTGATGTTGCGGAGCGCGGTGGATCCAAGGCCAATCAAGCAATACGTGAGGTTCCCTCGTTATTGGCCGCAATAGGACGGCAGTTCTGGAGAGGATGTGCTTTCGCCCGGACAGATCATCGATCGCTATGAAGTCGAAGGCGTCATTGGACGCGGCGGCACGGCGGTGGTGTACCGGGTGCGCCATCGGCAGTTAAACACGCTGCATGCTTTGAAAGTCCTGTCGATCACCAGCCCCGCCATTCGCGAGCGGATGATTCTAGAGGGTCGAGTTCAGGCTTCTCTGCGTCATTTGAACGTGGTGGCGGTCACCGACGTGTTGGAAGTCGACGGTATGCCCGGCCTTCTGCTGGAGCATATTGAAGGGCCCTCACTAGAAGATGCGCTTCGTAAGTATAAATTGACAGTGGCCGATGCCGAAGTGCTCTTTCTCGGGGTGCTGGCTGGAGTCAGGCATGCACACCATCATGGGTTGGTGCATCGCGACTTAAAACCGGCGAACGTTCTTTTGGCGCAAACCCCCGAGGGATACGTTCCGAAAGTGACGGACTTTGGTCTTGCGAAGGTTCTGCAGGGCGATGCCGAAGCACCGAGCAGTACCCGCACAGGAACCGCGATGGGAACGCCACATTACATGGCGCCGGAGCAAATTCGGGATGCGCGCCACGTGGATCAGCGCGCTGATATCTTCTCTTTGGGCTGCATACTCTACGAGTTGGTCACTGGCGAGCGCGCGTTCCCCGGTGAGGATGCATTAACGGTTTACAATGCGGTGGTGTCCGGAAACTATATTCCGACCAGGCATTTTGTACCGGATCTCCCAGAGCCGTTCGATGTGGCGATTCGCGGAAGCTTAGTCCTAGACCCCCGGCGCAGAATTCCGGATTGTGCCAAATTGCTGGAGGTGTTGAGGGGCGTTGAAACTTGGGATCCGCCTGAGCTTGAAAAGCCACCGGAGGCGATTCCCCGCGAGGCGACCTCCGAGACACAGAAAGTACTTCGTTCCATACCTTTGGCTGCTCGCGTTCCGTCGGATGGGCATACTCCACCGCCCGTGTATCGGGTATTGGATTTACCGAGCTCCCCTGGGGACGATCCGACCGCTGAGTTGGAGCCGACCGAGCAATTGGAGCCGCGACCGGCGGTAGACAATTCCCTGAGTGGTGAACCGACGGCGGAAGTGGAGCGTCGACCCGCACAAACGACCAATTGGGTTGCGCTACTGTTGGTGGCGTTCGTGCTCGTGGGGTTCGGAGTGGTGAGCCTCGCGGTCGTCCTTTCGGCGGGTTCGGGTGTGGTCGCCGTCGCGGCGCACTCCGCGGGCTCGCCGCCTGATCAAGTGGAACCACCTCCGCCAAAACCGACGAGCGAGCCTGTACCTAAACCAGCGGTAGAAGTTCCAGATACTGCGGTTGCCGTTGTCGATCCGGTTCCGGCGCCGGTCGAGGTTCCAGCTCCCAAGCCCGTGGAAAAGAAAACCGAGCCCAAACCTCCGGCTCCGAAAGCACCCGCGCCCATTCCTAAACCGCCGGTGCTGGTGAAGCTGCTTTCCGCACCCCCCAACGCCAGCGTGTCGGTCGACGGCAAGCCGTTGGCGCCCACGCCACAGAAAGTCGAGCTCACCCCGGGCAAGCATCGGGTGGATCTCGTGTCGGGGGAGGCCAAAGCGCGCTTTCACATTGAAGTACAAGAGTCGGGCGACAACAAGTGGTGCTACGACTTCGCGGGCGAGCAGCTGCATTCCGGCTCGTGTCCGAAGTAGTGGGCCGTGGACAAAATCGGCGTTGAGAGGTAGAGTGGCCGCGAGGTACTGATGATCGCGTGGCTCGCCGGGATCGCCCTTGCCGCTCCGTGTCCAGACACGTCGGACTTGGTGGAGCAGGCGCGGTCGGCATTTGATGATGCGGAAGCCGAGCATGCGGCGGAGTTGTTGGAGCAGGCGGAACTCTCGTTGTCGTGTCAGGGGGCTCCCGTTCTGACCTCCGAGCTCGTGGACCTTCGTTATTTTGATGCCATGGTCTGGATTTCGCTTCGAGACGAGGACAAAGCGGCGCTTTCGATTCGACGCGCGCTGGTGACCGACCCGGATGCGCCCCCCGCGAGCCAGTTTGGGCCTGAGGTCGCTCGAAGTTATGACGCCGCGCGTGTCACAATGCCCAGTGAGCGGGTTCGGGTGTTCCTGGAGGGGGACTCATCGGCGTGGGTTGACGGTCGATCCTTGTCTACGACGGAGCCGCTGCGAGTTGTCCCCGGTGAACACCTCCTGCAATGGCGAGCGGGGGGGAGTTTTCACTCTCAGAAGGTGTCGATCCTGACCGACCACCGCGTGTTGGCGGGTCCGTTGCTCGGCGAGGTTGTGGAAACGGAAGAACGTGTGCCAGTGCGCAAACCAAAGCGAAAACACAAGTTGAGGCCCGTGGGCATCGCGCTGGCGGGGGCGACGACGGCGGTTGGCGCGGCCGTGTTGGGAATTGGTGGTGTCCAAGAGATGGACTTCAAGAAAGATCCGTATTCAGCGCAGAGTTACGGCCGTTGTTCACTGGGCGAAACCTGCTATGATTCCGAGCGGCAAGCAGCGATTCAGAAGGATGCAGGTCGAATTCGAGCCACCTACGTGACGGGATACGTGATCACCGCCGGAGGCTTGGCGTTTTCGGCTGCGGAATTGCTGGTGATCCCTCGGCTCACGGGCGGGGCCGAACTCCGATACCAGGTGCGATGGTAGGACGTTGGTGGCGCTTCTTTGCGAACCTCGATCCAGTTCGCGTGGTTGCGGGGTACACTGAGGAATGCTCGTCGCGGGTCAGATCGTCGACCGTTACGTCGTTGAAGCGCTGGTTGGCCAGGGCGGGATGGCGATGGTGTACCGCGTCCGGCACAGTCAGCTTGGAAGTTTGCACGCCTTAAAGCTACTGAATTTGATGAAACCCCACATCCAAGAGCGGTTGCTGTTGGAGGGGCGAGCGCAGGCCGTTATTCGCCATCCCAACGTGGTTTCGGTGACCGACGTCCTCGATGTGGGCGGAACACCCGGCTTGGTCATGGAGTATGTGGAGGGACCGTCACTGGAAATGTTCCTGAAGCGGCACCGACCGACGATGAGTGAGATCGACAGCATCTTTCGGGGCATTTGTATGGGTGTATCGGTCGCCCACAGCCGTGGGTTGGTGCACCGGGATCTCAAACCGGCAAATGTGTTGCTTGCTCCCATTGAAAATGTGCACTCGATCGGCGAGTTTCCGTGGACACCCAAAGTTACGGATTTTGGAATCGCCAAACTTTTGGATTCCGATCAAGGGGACGACACACGGACGAATATGGCGATGGGAACGCCACATTACATGGCGCCCGAACAAATCCGCGATGCAAAAAGGGTGGACGCTCGCGCCGACATCTTTTCGCTGGGGTGCCTGCTCTACGAATTGGCGTGTGGGACGAAAGCCTTCGATGGAAGCGATGTGTTGGAGATCATGAACTCAGTCGCGACGGGCAAGTACCTGCCGGCGCGTCGTATGGACCCGGATCTCCCAGATCGCGTGGTGTTGGCGATCGAGGGCGCCTTGCGTGTGGACAGGGAAAACCGAATTCCCGACTGCGCTTCCTTGTTGGAGGTGTACTCGGGGAACACGACCTCCGGCGTGGAGCGCTCTACCCCGAGTGAACGCACCTTTCCAAGCGAGTCGGGTGTTGATCTGGGGTCTAGCACCGACCCCGTGGGGATTGGACCGGAAGAACGCGCCACGCCGGCCATCGTTCAAGCAGCGGGTCCACCCGCGGACCCCAATGCGGCGACGGTGCCTGCGGTCACGCGGTCTGAGGTGCCGACAGTTGAGGGGATAACGTCACGATCGTGGTTGCTCTCGGCGATTGCAGCGTTTGCGTTGGCGTTGGTGGCGGGTCTGTCGTTGGTGGTGATTGGGACGCTTGTTGAGGATCCAGCAGCGGATAGCATTGATGTTGAGCCCGAGATTGTGATGGGGGCGGCGACAGACGTTCCAAACCCCGACATTGCGCCCCCCAATCTTCCGGCGCCGGAGGAGCCCAAAAAGAGCCCCACGAAACGGCCAGCTTCCGGAGAAAGTACGGGATTGGGGTTGTTTGGGGCTGCCCCCCCGGCGACCACGGTCACGGTGTTAGGCGCTCGAAAAAGCGTGCTCCTCGCTCGTGGCGTGCAGGTGCCTCCGGGCACGGTTGCGCCGGGGCGGTACCTGGTGCGCGCCTGGGTCACGGGGATTGGAGATCCTTTTGAGATCCTGGTGGATGCGGCGCCCGGGCAAGAGCTTACGGTTGGATGCACCAAAGAGGGTTGCGCGGTCGTGCCGTAGCTCGGTCGAGAAAACGCGGCTAGAGAGGGTCGATGGCGCGTATTGAACTCCTCGGCGTAAAGAAATCCTATGGTGACACGTCGGTCTTGTCGGAGATCAACCTCGACATTGCGGACGGTGAGTATGTGGTGCTTCTGGGTCCGTCGGGATGCGGGAAGTCGACACTCTTGAGGTGTATCGCGGGTTTAGAGGAGATCTCGACCGGTGAGCTTCGCATCGCTGGCCGCCGAGCGAATGAGTTGTCGCCTCGAGACCGAGACTTGGCGATGGTCTTTCAGGGGTATGCGTTGTACCCCCACATGACGGTCCGCGAAAACATATCGTTTGCGCTTAAGATTCGCGGAGTACCCGCTACGACAATTAGTAAACAAGTTGACGAAGTCGCGGAGATGCTCGGATTAGGGGGGGTACTGGATCGTCTGCCTGGGCAGCTTTCCGGTGGCCAGCGGCAACGGGTAGCCATGGGACGAGC
>SYKL01000264.1 GCA_005797785.1 Pseudomonadota bacterium
ACCAACCATCGCGCCTGGGGAAGGGCCGCCCGCCAACGGCTCAACACGGGCTCGATGGCCGGCACCAATTGCTCCAGGTTGTCGAGAACGATCCAACGGGGCTCTTGATTCAGCCAGGATAAAACCAGACTCTCGGTGTCGGGCCCCAACACGCAACCCAGTTCCGTGGCCCACACGGCGAGGGCACCCTCCGGCGTCCGGGCGGCGGCCAAATCCACAAACAGCGCGCTTGGATTCCGGGCCGAAGCCTCCAGGGAAAGCCGAGTTTTACCCGACCCTCCCGGACCAACCAAGGTGACCCAACTCCGATCGGCGGCCAGCGCCGAGACCACGCGTTCCACCGATTCGAGTTCGCCTATCCACTCTTCAAAACGTGGCGGCGGCTGAAACAGGGCCCGCGCGGGTCCGCGTTGAGCTGATCCAAGGCGGAGTTTGAGCCCCTCGCCGGCGACGGTGATCAACACCTGCGGAGAATCCGCATCCACCTCTATTTTTTGCCGCAGGCGATGCAGTGTCTTGTCCACCGCTCGACTTTGAACGGTCGCGCGATAGCCCCAGACCTCCTGAAGCAGGCGCTCTTTTGAAACCAGCGCTCCGTCCTGTTCGATGAGAAACCTCAGCAATTTGCCTTCGAGCGGCGTCAATGCGAAGGTGGTGCCGTTGCGGATGACCAGCTCTCGAGCAAGGTCGATGCTCCCTTCCGGGATGGCCAGCGGCAGGCCGGCGGAAATGGCGAAAGCGGTATCCATGCAGCCCAGCATACGGCCGAATCGTCCGAAGGTCCAACCTCCCCTGCAGGACGACGGCCGAAATCTTAACCAACTGTAACCACGACGTAACGCGTTCTCGGTCATCCTCTGGAAGATGTTCTGGAGCCATTCATGAAGAAAACTCTCTCTTTGCTGTGTTTTCTGGCCGCGGGTTGTGAGGTCGAGTTCTCGGGAGCTGCCCTGGACAACGAGCTTCCAACCGACGACACCGACCTTCAAACCGTTGATACCACAGAGACGGATGTTCCTCCGGATACGGACCCACCGGTGGATACCGATCCGCCCGAGCCCCAGGAGTGGACGTTGGTGGTCGCCAACGAAACCGAATTCGACCTCGATCTCGTTGAAGTCTGCTTCGATGCCGAACGTGAAGATTGCACCGATTGGGGAGGCCTCACCCTGGGGGGAGAGGTGGCGCACGTTCAAGAGCGCTTCGATGTCGACCAAGTCCACGTTTTCGGCTTCGATACCAGCCGACAGCAGTGGTATACCGCCTCGCTCACCGAACTCGAAGTTCAGAACGGTGACAGCTATGAGGTCGAGCTTGAGGAGCTCGCCTGCGGTCTTTACGAAGGCAACCGATTCTACGTCACCTTCCACAAATCCGTCGTCTACCCCACCACGGCGTCAGGCGCGATGTGGGATAACGGATTCAACTGGGACAACCTTGATTTCATCACCGGCATCGTCGACATCGTCGTCGATGAATACCTCGGCGACGCCTCCGGCGACGTGGCCGCCGAAGTCGCAGATGGTCTCGGTGAGAGCCTGGAAGATGTGACTACCGGGACTCGCCCACCGGACACCGTGTACCATCTCGGCCGCTACGACGAATACGAAAACGCCGTCGTCGACGAGCCGTCGGATGGTTTCCCCAATGCGAACTACACCTACCATGAATACGACCGTTCAGAACGAGACAATCCCTCCACACGCAACACGATCTTCCCGATCTGGGAGGATGCCTACACGGTCACGATTGGCGACGGTAAAAAACTCTACATGAACGCCTATGATGTGGATGATATCGGCTCGGAACGCGAAGGGGGGCTTTCGTTGACCCACGAGCAACTGCAGGCGATGGCGGACTGCGGCACGGTCAACAACGTAGTTGGAACCGAATTGTTCCTTTCCACCTCGGTGACCGTCCAGTCCCTCCCCGATGCCGACTGATCTAAAAAAGTAAAGGGGTTGACCATCTCTTGCGTTGGTCAACCCGCAAAAATCCATGAAATAAGGCCTTCCAACCAGTCCAACCCAGGGGACGCAGAACCAGGAGTTCTTTCATGCGCTTGAGCATGGCGATTTCATTCGCCGCGCCCTCGGCCACCTGAATCAGCGAAATCCCATCGCCGGTATTGCGGATCGAGTACCCCGAAGATCGGAGTCCGTGTTTTCCGAGACGCCGAGCCCTGCAGCGCAGGCACTCACTGACAACTGTTCAGCGAGAAGATCCGAAATTTCGACTACGCGCGTGTGGTGGTCGACGGCCCAATACGCTAGCGAAGAACATGCTCCAGTTGCGCCTTCCTCCGCTACTCGCCCTTTCTGCATGCGTCGGCGGCGCCGGGGCGGAAATCCAGACGTCGGCTCCTCAGCCCGCAGATCTGCTGTTTGTCCGCCTGGGAGGAGCAGGAAACGGTGAATGGGTACTGGTGGATTCGATTCTGCGCGATGCGGACCTCTGGGTCGACCAAGACACGAACCCCGGTGTGGAATACCCCTTTCAATACGATCTTCTGGACGCCGGCGGCGAAGTCGTGTTCCACGGGTCCCGGCGCGAGCCCGTTCAGATCCGCGAATTTCTCGCCGCACAAAACATCGGTACCGACCCTTTTTTGGCGCTGCCTAAACTCGGAGATCTGGCGATCCTCATCCCGCGGGACACCGATGCGGTCGAGATCGCTTTCTCGCTAAAAGACAACGAGACCGTCATCGATCTCGGCCGATTTGCGCTCTCCGAGATCCCGGATGCGGAACCCTCCGCTTTTCCCGCTGAGCGGCTCTCAGGCACGGCGCTGCCCGAAGAGGCCTTCGACATTGTCATTCTCGGAGATGGATACACAGACGCCGAACTGCCTTTGTTCCAAGAACAAGCCGCCTTGGTCGCCGCTGAATTTGCCCAGACCGAACCGTTCTTATCCTATTCCGATCGGATCAATTTCTGGCGCGTGGACGTTACCAGCGCCGAAGCGGGAGCCTCCTACGACTGCTCTGCAAGCGAGGTAGTCCCAGGCTGCATCGACGGGTGGCGAGACACGGCATTTGGCAGCGTCTTTCCATTACGCGCCGTCGGACTCTTGACGGGTCAAGATTTGTGGGACGTCGTCCTCTTCCAATTGGAGCAATGGGAGGTCTTTCGCGCCGCATCCGCCGCCCCCTTCGATCACGCGATCGTGCTCGTCAACACTCCCAAATACGGCGCCTTTGGCATGTATGCGACATCCATCTACACGGGCGATTCCGAGCTTGCAAGCAACCCTTTCGAACAGGGAACCATCCACGAGTTCGGCCACGCTTTTGGCCTGTTGGCGGACGAATACTCCAACCACAGCAGTCCTTGCCAACAATACGCGGTGACCCCCGATTTTCCGAACCTCGCCCCCTTCGCGCCGGTGGACGTCGAGGTGCGTTGGTCCCAGTGGGTCACCGAGGATGTCCCGCTTCCAACACCAAACTCATCGGATTGGTCCGATGCGATCGGCTTGTTTCGGGGCGTCGGGGGTGGATGCTCCGATTTGTACCGACCGGCATGGCGTTGCCGAATGTACAATTGGGGCCGACCTTTTTGCGACGTCTGCACCGAACAATTGGTAAAGAGGTTTTACCAACAGTTCGATGCCGTCGACGAAAACGACCTACACGTCCATTTTTACCAGGTAGTACCTCTACTCCCAGACGATGGCACCATCGCGGCCGAATGGTGGATCGACGGGGAGTCCGCAGGAAACGGCTTGGAACCACTATTTACTCTAGACAAGCCTCGGCCGCTCACCGTGGATTGGGTTGTGCAGCCGGTGCTCGATACGGTGCGTCAGTCGCCCGAAGATCTCCAAGAGACCATACGTATCGTCATACCGTAGGTCTATTCCTCCCACACCTGGCCCAAGATCGCCCTGCGGTCCACCGCAGCGGGCAAAGCACCAAAAGTGCCACTTCCTCCATGCAATCGCGTTGCCAGGAAGGCGTCCGACATCTCCGACGACGAGAAACGCACCACCAAGGAGGCTTGCAACGCCCTCGCCAAGGCGTCCACCAACCACCGGGCCTGCCCTTCGTCCTGAGAGGCCTCCGCCAACGCCCGCTGTAGGTCGTCCACAAAGGCATCCAGAGTGGCATTTCCTTTCGCTTCGCGGATCTCTGCAAACAGCACTTCGGCGGTAGCAGGTTGACGATGCAACGCCCGTAATACGTCGAGGGCGATCACATTTCCAGACCCCTCCCAGACCGAATACAGAGGGGTTTCTCGATGCAATCGTGCAAACGGGAAATCCTCCACATAGCCGGCACCTCCGAGGCACTCCATCGCCTCAGCCACATGAGCGATTGCGCGCTTACATACGTAGTACTTTCCTATCGGCGTGGCGATTCGACGAAAGGCCACCGCATCGGGGGTGTTTCGATCGTAGGCCGCCGCAAGACGAACCATAAACTGCGTTGCCGCCTCGCTTTCCAACGCAAGATCGGCAAGTACAGCTTGCATCGCTGGTTGGGCGATAAGCGGTCGGCCAAAGGCCGCCCGATGTTTCGCATGGTGCATCGCCAAAACCAGCGCTTGCCGCATCATTCCCGACGATCCGATCACACAATCCAGTCGGGTGTGGGTGGCCATGTCGAGGATCGTCGGGACGCCGCGTCCCTCCTCGCCCACCTTCCAGCCGACCGTATCGGACAGTTCGATTTCGGAGCTCGCGTTGGACTTGTTGCCCAGCTTGTTCTTTAGGCGCTGAATGAAGAAACGATTAAGCGTCCCATCGGGAAGCCAACGTGGAACCAGGAAACAGGACAGTCCGGTGGCCGTCTGGGCGAGCATCAAGAAGGCATCGCACATCGGCGCACTGCAAAACCATTTGTGGCCGGTGATCCGCCAGGTTCCATCACCCGCATCCACGGCGCGGGTGGTGTTCGCGCGAACGTCCGACCCTCCTTGCTTTTCCGTCATCGCCATGCCAAAGAGTACCCCGCTCTTTTCGGCGGCCGGCAGAAATCGAGGGTCATACTTCCGTGCGGTAATTCGTGGAAGCCACTCAGCGGCCACGTCAGGCTGGTGCTTCAAAGCAGGGACCACCGAATACGTCATCGAAATGGGACATCCATGGCCGAGTTCATTTTGGGCGGCCAAGTAGAACCCCGCCGCACGCGCCACATGCGCCCCGGCGCGTTCGTCGGCCCAAGGTCCAGCGTGCAGGCCGCTTTCCACCGACAGCGCCATCAGCTGATGGTAGGACGCGTGAAACCGAACCTCATCGATGCGCCGCCCGTACCGATCGTGTGTGTGCAATACAGGCGGGTTTTCGTTCGCTTCCACACCCCAGCGGATCACTTCCGGTGAACCGATCCGCTGAGAGAGCTGGTCCAACGATGGAAAGGCCCATTCCGCCCCTTCTCGCGCGACCGCCAACTTCAACGAACGATCGATCCGCCAAGGATGGTGATCTTCGAGCGGGGGTGCCTGATTGGTCACACTGTGCGTCGGAACCATCGCTTCTCCTGCGCTTCGTAAGGTGCCCGAAGGCTCCGCTTCAGACATATCCCAGGAGTCCGGCGTCGCACCCGGCGCCCCTCATCCCAGAGGATCCGCGTTCATCCCTTCCTCTGGGTGCGGCGCCCTTACCTAAAGGCCCGCCCGAGTGAATACCCCATTTACAGGGAATTTTCAGCGAATTTATATTTGGTCAAGTGCGCTGTCCATCGGGCCGTGTCATGGTCGGGAGGCCCAGTGGAGGCTCTGATGTGGTGGGAAAACTAGTTGTGGTCTTGAGAAGGCGGGCTATCCCGCCTTTTCTTTTGGGCATGGGCCGGCATTTCGTTCTTCAAATAGTCAACGTATTGACTATTTGGCCACGCCAAGGACCTCGTGCACTCGCGAATTGAGCTGTTGAGAGCGCACTTGCTCCAGGAACTCGCTGTCCCGAAGCGCCACCACCCACTTCGCCGCGGCCAACGCCACCCGAGGATCCTCATCGGAAACGGCCGAAAGCAACAGTGAACGCCATTCTCCGATGGCGGTATCTTGGGTGGCCGCTTCGATCGCCGCCGCCCGCAACAGCGGCGGCAAGGACACATCCCGCGCGGTCT
>SYKL01000265.1 GCA_005797785.1 Pseudomonadota bacterium
AACTGCTCGCCGCGCAAACCCCCTTTCAGGGAGGAGCCATTGTGGGAGCCTGGATGCAGGTCCCGTCCTGGGAAGCCGCCCGACTGGTGCAAACGTGGATGGTTCCTACCGAATCCGGAGCGCAAAAGCCCTGGGAGTTGGACCCGGTGGCACAAGTGCGCCTGTTGAACGGCGAAACGTTGGACCGCGAACATATGGTTCCCTCGTGGCGAATCATTCCTTTCGATGCCAATACGATTTCCTTCACCAGTGGGTCTGTGGACGACCTGCACGCGCGAATTCGCGTCGTGGTAGATCTGGATGGACGGGCAACTCTGGAATGTGAGGCGCAATCCCATGTCCGCGATTGATGTACCCGAACCCGGTTGGTGGCACTCGTTGGTTCGGAGCATACTTCGGCTATTTTCGGCGGACGAAACTGAAAACCGCCCCGCCCTCCCGGCGCCGTCCACGCACACCTTGCCCGCTCTCAGGCCCCCACCGGGCCGCCGCGAATCTTCGCTGCCGAGCGAACACGTCCGGATCTGTATTGACTTTGGAACATCGAATTCCGCGATTGCCCGCGCCGTTCTCGGTGGGCAACCCGAACTGGCTACCCTGCAGGCGGACGTTCGCCAGCACCGGAAGTTCAACACCGTCGACTCGGATATCCTCTGGAAGATCGGCTCCCCCGCCACCCTTGGGGCTATTGCTCGCCTGATGGACCGACGCAGATCGGATGATCGCGAAATCTACCGTTCACTCAAGCGCATGTTGAGCGACCTTCGCCGAAAGGAAGACAGCCATCTACGCCTGCGATTCCGCGTTGAAGCGCTAATCGAGGAGCTGCTTCTATTGGCGCTACAGCCGGCGTCAGCCGGAACGGTAGCGGCTCAGGCGGACCTCCAGGGAAGTTCGATCGAAGATATCGCCAAAAACTTGGGTGTCCCAGGACTCACAGTCCTTACGCCGGCGGTCATTCATGGCACCCTCGACCTCTACTTGTGCGTCCCGAACGCCTTCGGTACCTTTGAAGAAGAGATCCTTCGCTCAGCCGCGCAACACGCCGGTGAAAGCGTACAACGCCGGATCTCGGATGATCCCCATCGCACAACCACAGTGGTGGTACATCTGATTCGGGAGGCGGAAGCAGCCGCTTGGTGGGCCCTGCACGAACGGCACCTCCGCCATCGGTCCGCCCAGCCGTTGGTGTCACGGTGGCTCGTGTTCGACGTCGGTGCGGGAAGCACCGATGCAGCGATCGTGTCCGTCAACGCCGATGGGGATCCTGGCCACAGCCCCGAGGTTCGGTCGCTCCTGCACGCGGGAGTGGCCTTTGGAGGTCACGATCTTGACGAGCTTTTTCTGCGGCTGCTCGCTGAACGCGCCGGCGACCTTCCACAATTAGACAAGAAGCTTGTCGATTCCTCCTCCTCGCGCGCCATCGAATTGCGCGCTCTGGCAGACGCAAAAGAGCAATGGTCCAATGATGTCGCGCAAATGCTCGCACGCTGGCCCGCGGAACGCCGGGAGGAATGGCTGAGCTGGATTGCGCAGCCGCAAGGGGCCATGCCGGGCGTCGACGAGCTACCCGCATTCCGTCCAGCTTCGGACATTTGGCCGGAAATCAAGGAAATCAGCGGCGCTCATTGGGGAGAGCCCTATGCCCGCTTTCTTCGAGGCACCACCATTGGGGTATTACGGGCGTTAGTAGCACAGTCCCCGCAGGCCACCGTAGATCAGGTGATGCTCTCCGGTCGCGGAAGCCTGCTCCCCGGGCTGGGTGCCATGGTGGCCCGCGAACTCCTGCGGCTGGGTTGGATCCAAAACGCGGATCAGGTGCAGCCGATCGCCGACCCCGGCGAGCCACTAAAGCTCGCTTGTGTCCTAGGGATCGCCGTTGCTGCATCCCACTCGGCGATTCCACAGCGGTTGCCGCAGCGGCTCACCGACGACATCT
The DNA here is from genome assembly GCA_005797785.1 of Pseudomonadota bacterium. GTDB lineage: Bacteria > Myxococcota_A > UBA796 > UBA796 > SYKL01. The sequence goes on from SYKL01000265.1 coordinate 1,940, forward strand.
CGTTGGGTCGCCACACGCCATTGTGGGCCAGAGGCACGCGTTTTGATTCGTCCGTGCTCAACGCGACCATTCGCCTGGACGCACACTCGGGCCCTCGCCGGCTTGGATTTTACCAGTTTCGTTGTCCAAAAGAGGTCGCCGAGGCGATCGGATCCGCCACGCTCTGGGAGCATCGACATCTCGGCTCGGTGGAACTCCACGTGTACACGGTCATGGACCTGATGGCCCAATACCACACCCAAACCGGTGCCTTGTCGTTGTTCAGATTCGATCAAAACCAGGAATGTTTCCCTTTGACACTTGAAAACGACCCTATCGTCGACATCGGACAAAACCCGATCAGCGGCCTTCCTTTTGGGTGGATCGACACATGATCACACTCTGGTTCTCCCTCAGTTATGGCGCTCCTTACGAGATTTGGTCCTCGCTCGAAGGGGTATCATCGCCCCCGACGCCGCTCGTAGCGCTCAGCGACACCCAACGCAAATGTAACGGCGGTGAACCCGCATTCACCGCCCAAAGTCCAAGCAACACGATTCCCGGTTGGTGCCCGCCCGACGGCTGGCCGGGCACCCAAATGCGTTTTGCAGTCACTCCCTCCATTCCCACCGACGCCGATCCCGACCGTCCCAACGAGCGGCAAGTCAGCGAAGCGTGGTTGGCTCCGATCGGTCGACAGATCATGCCGTTGGATACGGCATGGCGCGCCTCGTATTTTGTCGGCATCGGGCCCGGAACCGACACCCAAAGGCTTCCCGAAGGCTACGACACCCTCCCCGCAGAGGCGTGGTCCTGGTCCAGTGGCACCTATTTCGCTATCCTCGCCGACTCTCTCGAAGTTCCCTTGGGCTACCTCGCCGCGGGAGCAACGCGCTGCGCGTTGTTGGGCAGCCACGGAACCCTTCGGTTTGAGCGGCCGTGCTACCTGCCCGCCGACACTCAAAGCGCTGAATTATTGGTATTTTCGAGCCAGCCGTGGGGCCACGTTGATCGACCCTGGTGGGTGGTCGCGTCGGTGCCCATTGAACTCCCAGACCCAGCGACCACCGCTGTACAAGCCCCCGCCTCCGCCCCTTCTCAGGTACCCTGGCTCGCCTTGCTGCTCTTACCGCTCGGGTTCGCACTTGGCGTGAGCGCAGGTTGGTTCTTACGAAAACCTTCGGCGTCGCCCGATGAACCCACGGAACCCGAGGCTCCCCCGCCTCTCGCGTTCCCAACGCCGCGAGAACCCGCCCCCGTGGAGGCCGCCGAACCCGAACCCCCCGCTCCCGACGACGGGATTTTGGCGCACACCCCCGAACCCGCTCCATCCCGACCGGCCATCTCTCGGCTGGAAGCGGATCCATACCTGCTAGCGCAGGCTCAGCTGCTGGAAAAAGCGCCGCACTTTCGCATGCTCGCGGGATGGTTGGCACGAAATGACTTGGTGGACGCACACGAAACGCGCGTCGCCGAACTGTTGGATGAAAGTAGGGAGTTGCTGAGCCGCGCTCGAGCGCAGCGGATTCCACGGGGGTATCTGGAGTCTTGGAACAGCCTGCTCGTCGACGTCGATCAGAAGTTGCAGACGTTGTTCCTCGTTCGCCAGAGCCTGAATTTGATTCTGCAGGATCCTGGTGCGGCGCGGCACAGCTCTCCCGAGGTCGCTGCGGCGTGGAAGCTCATGCTGCCGCACACCGACGTGAAAGTGTCCGACAAGGGCGCCGCGCTCGCAAGTCAACTTCGCGTAGACCTTTTGCGTCTTTCGGTAGGTCCCGCCATGGGCTTGGCGCAGTTCCAATACGAGGGTTTACCCCTCGAGCTTCCCGCGATCGCCGGCACACAGAATGAAGAACTTGCGACAATGGCACTTCAAACCGCCTCTTTAGCCGAATCGCTGGGATACAGCTACGAACACATCGCGTTGTACGGGCAGCGGGATGCCGACTACATGATGGACAAGATGGTGACCCTAACGCCCATCGATCGCAGCGAACTGCTTCACGATTTACCCGGTCATGAGCGCGCTCTCGCGGGGGTAATCTGTCGAGTCATCAAACCCTTATTTCGACCGGTGGCACCGGAAGCGCGCCCACACCGGGCCCAACTGCTGTTTCTCCGGGATCCTTCATGATCGAACGTTCCGTACCCAACGCCTCCGAGCTCGGCGCCGCCCTGGGCCTGAAGGTCACGGACGCCGAACCCCGCCGTCCACACGAGGGAGCTCCCAGTCTGTTTCACTCGTTTAGGGCCGAGAACCCCGCGCCACACCGCAGCAGCCGCATCAGCCTTTTCCCCTACGCGCACGATGGATGGACTGCGCTGGTAGAAAGCTCGCTCACGCTGGAGGTTGACGCCTGGCGAGCGTGGTGGAATTGGATTCGAGCGTCCGGAGAACCAAAAGGCACCGGAGTATGGCCGGTTTCCCCGCTTTTCGAACCCGTCGACCGCGCCATACGGACCTTCCGCGTGAATCTCAACGATCGCCAGTGGGTGGGCTACCTTCGACCGATGTTGGAATGGACTTCCCTGGTCGACGCGGATCTTCCGGAAAGCCAAGTGCATCTGCTATGGAAAGAAATGATCGAGGTAGGACAACGACAGATTTCGCCGGCCGTGCGGCGCCCGCTGCAGTGGCCCCAGACGGCACCCACCCATCCGGACGATCGGCGCCGATTGCTAACGGACGGCACACGCTTGGTCCCGAGCCGCTGGCGCTCCTTTGATCCCGAGTTCCGCACCCTCGGGATCAGCTAGTAGTCAAGCCTCTTTACTTTCTGGTGGCCGAGTGATCTCCACTCTTTCAATCGAGCGCCGATCGATCTGAACGACACGTGCGACCCATTCGGCAATCTCGACCGAGTCTCCCAGCAACGCGACTCGACCAAGATTCTCCATGATGTATCCCGAAAGAGTGGCCGCCTCCGTATCGATCGGCGGAATCTCCAGCAGGCGCTCCAGCTCCGACAACAGCAGGCGTCCCTCAACCGAAAATCCACCTGCAATCTCCTCTACAGGCATCCGTTCTTCATCGTGTTCGTCCTGAATTTCGCCGACCAGCTCCTCCAAGGTGTCCTCGATGGTCACCACACCGGTCACTCCACCAAATTCGTCCAGCACAATCGCCAAATGGGAGCGTTGTCGCTGAAAAATACGCAGTAGCCGCTGCGCCGACATGGTCTCAGGCACAAAGATCGCCGGCCGAGCCAACTCACGCAGATTCTTCACCGGAGGGCCGGACATCATGCGCGCGGTCAGATCCTTGGCGTGCAATACCCCGACTACACCTTCCAGGTCACGGTCGTACAAAGGATAGCGTGAGTGTCCATTTTCGAGTGCAAATCGAAGCGATTCATCCAGCGGCCGCCGCAGGTCGATCCCCCGCACCTTGCTACGCGGCACCATGATTTCCCGTGCCACGCGATCCGAAAACGTAAAAACATTGGAGAGAAGAGCGCTCTCACCCTGAGTGATTTGGCCAGCATCGGCGGAATTTTCGGCGATCTGACGGAGTTCGTCCGCTCGCACCGCTCCCCCGTGCTCCGAGCCAGGGTCAACCCCGATCGCGCGTAACAAAGCATTGGACGACTTGTTTAAGACCACCAACGCAGGGAGAAACAAGAAGTAGAACGCGCGCATCGGCACCGCGACGGCCATGCTGATCGCCTCTGGCTTCGCCAAAGCCAGACTTTTAGGTGCAACCTCCCCAACAACGATGTGCAGGAACGAGATCACCGTAAAGCCGATCGCCATCGAAATGGTGTGCGCCAACTCCTCACTCACCTCCAGCCGCGCAAACACGGGTTCGAGGAGGTGCGCCACTGTAGGCTCACCGATCCACCCCAAAGCCAGGCTCGCAAGCGTGATCCCAAGCTGCGTGGCAGAAAGATACGCATCCAGGTGATCGAGAATGCTCCGAGCTGCTGCGGCGCTCCGATTTCCCGCCGCCGCCCGAACCTCCAGCTGGGTCGCGCGCACCTTCACCAATGCGAACTCCGCCGCGACGAAGAACCCATTCGCGAAGATCAGAAAAGCGGCCAACAACAACGAACTGAACATCGTTCTCCCGGGCTCAACGCCGTCCGTAGTACAGATGTTGCCCTTGAGCCTCGATTCCCGCGCGCGCCAGTCGCCCTCGCGTCATATGACGCAGCGCCAGCTGCGCGTTGGCAAAGGCGACCTGATCCCCGAGCGCGCGAATGATCGCCGTTCGGAAGGAAGATCCGGTTCGATTCTCCAATCTGGACAAATCACGCCCATCCAAACGTGACATCCGCAACACGGTGGTCTTCTCCAGCGCCACGCAAGACGCCATTCGAGGTCGGTCCTCCAACAGCGGAGCCATCCCAAAGACATCTCCGGGCTCCAGCACCGCAAGTTGGCCCGACTCACCGCCGGCGCTCGACACCACCACCTCCACCGCGCCGTCCACCAGCAGATAAACGGCATCTCCCGCCGCTCCTTGACGACAGAGCATCTCGCCGGGAGCATAGACCCGCGGCACAAAACGCTCAGCAATGGGAACCAACGCCGAAGCGGGAGTCCCTTCAAAAAAACGTCTATTTACCAACGTTCGCAAGGGGTCAACATCCGCAGGACCATCGCTGCCGATGGCCTCCGGATCCCGCGACAAGCGATGGGGCTCGCCGGCCTCGGCGATGCGCGAGTCAACCTCTCGAAGCCGAGCCGCCAATTGGCGTAATGCGCGCTTCTCTAGAGAGTACGCCACCGGGCTCCCTAAATGCAGCAGGACTTCATAGTCCGACCGTTCCAGCATCATAAACCGGCATTCGGTCACCGTTTCCACGGTCGCCACCCGGAGGTTTCCACCAAACAGCGCAATTTCCCCGATCAGTCCGCCTTCTCCGACCGTGGCAATCTCCAAATCGCCCGTCCGCACCAGCACTTCGCCGCGACAGACCAGCATCGCGGAGACATCCTCTTCGCCCTCCTCGATAACCACCACGCCCTCACCGAGTTCCAACGGAGCAAAGCGGGCTTCAGCGGCCGCGACCAACTCCCGACGCACGTCCGGAAACCACGCGTACAGATCGGACGTCATCCCCGCCTCCCCGAGCGAGCGTACCACGGGTGGCGCTCCTGCCGGATTTTGCACCGCATCAACGTAACGGCCTTCGTCGGAGTTCTTCCGCTAAAACCTGAAATTCATCGTCACGCGCGTCCGCAGTTCGCCACACCAGCCGAAAGGCATCCATGCGCGGGGTCACCGTGGGCACGAGCACCGCCAAGCTGCCTCGCGCCAAGTCATCCTCGACAAAATAACGAGGTAAAACGGCGACTCCGGCACCATCCAAGACCCGACGTCGAACCGCATCGATGGTGCCCAAGATCTCGGTCCGACGAAAACTCCACATTTCCGGTCGGTCCAGCGCGTCGAGAAAATACCGAAACAGAGGCAATGCACTCGCAGCGTCAAGAAGCACATGGTGAAGCGCATCTTTCGCCTCCGAGAGCGGGTGCTTGGCCATCAAACCCGCCGCGCCCACGAAGACAGAGTGTTCCTCGTGCAGATTGGCGTACGCAAGCCCACTTCGCGTGAGCCGAACGCTCGAAACCATTGCATCCACCGATCCTCTTTCGACCGCGGCAAGCAGGTCGCTTCCACTGCCAAAATATAGATGTATCGTCCGTTCTGGCCGACTTGCTCGGAGCTCTTCCAGTGCAGGTACGATCCAACTCATACCCAATTCGTGGCGAGTGCCCAAGACAATCTCAAACGCAGCCCTCCGGCCATCGTCCCGAACCACATCCAAACAACGCCGCGCTTCCTCCAAGGTTCGACGCGCCTGGGACAAAAGCCGCAATCCCGCCGGCGTCAGCTCCACCCGACGCGTTGTCCGCTCAAACAGTGGGCTTTCAACCACCTCTTCCAGTCGTCGAATCCGATCGCTGAACGCGGCGGGCGAAAGCGCAACCTGAGCTGCGGCAACGCGAAAATTAAGGTGGACCGCCGCAGCCTCGAAACAGCGCAACGATTCGATGTCAGGAAGCAGCAAACACACCTCCATTGTTCGGCAAAACCGAATAACGTCATCCCAAAATTTCTGCTTCCGGTTTAGCGAAAGCACGGCCATATTGCACAAAATCGAGGGAATCATGCACCGCCGTCAATTGCTTCAATGGACCGGAATCGGCTTCACCGCGCTCGTAACGGGCTGCGCTGGGGAGGATTCCGACCCTCTCGACTCGGAAACACTCGACTCAGAAACGCCCGATTCTGAGGATACCGCCGACACCGACCTCGTCGAAACCGACCTACCAGACACCGACGTCCAGGATTGCACCGCAACATCGGACGATATCGAGGGTCCGTACTGGATCGAGGGCGTGCCGGTTCGACAGGAGCTTGACCTCTACGACGAGAATGCCGATGGTCTGTCCCTTTCTGGCAATGTGCGCGACGTCAACTGCACGCCGTTGGCCAATGCGGTCGTCGAAATCTGGCACGCGAACTCCGATGGCGACTACGACAACGTCAGCGACGAAATGCGGTACCGCGGCCAAACCTCGACGGACGCCGACGGAAACTGGAGTTTCCACACCATCCTACCCGGAAAGTACCCCGGCCGGCCTTTGCACATTCACCTGAAAGTTTGGGTGCGAGGCTCAGAACGCCTCACGACGCAAATCTACTTTGAGGGCCAACCTGACAACCAAGGGGTTCCAGCGGACCTAATCATTGCGCTAACCGAAGTGGAAGCTGGCGAACTCTCCGGGGAGTTTCCGATCGTGCTGTCGTAGTGTTGCACTTTGTCGCGGTGCAGGGCGCGACCGAACGTTCGAGGCTACATCACCCGCGGAGGTCGATCATGTCGTCGCACCCACCTCGGCATCGGTTCAACTGGACGTTGCTTGCACAACGTGCAGGAATCATGGCCCTTTTCGTAATTCTCGGACGGTCGATGGTACCCTGGTGCCTGCACTGGCTCTGCGTCCTCTAGATCGTGCACACCGAACTCGACGCCCGCCTGCTTCGCGCGATCGGGGAAGCGTGGGCCCAACACAACCAAGAGATGTTCCGAGGCGCGCTTCTGCCTCCGGTATTTCAGTGGGAGACCGCTGCACGTCGGCTTGGATCCTGGGCTCCCGTCGGTCGTACGCTCTCCATCTCCCGCGCGATGGCGTGGTCGCGGCCTTGGGTTGACGTGATCGAAGTTCTCAAGCATGAAATGGCACATCAATACGTGCACGAAATCCTCGGCATCCGGGATGAAACCGCTCACGGACCTGCCTTCCAACGGATCTGCGAAAAGCATGGGATTCAGCCGGAAGCCAGCGAACGCTCACCCGAGTCCCCCGAACAAGTCAAGGCTCTTCACCAAATCCGGCAACTGCTCGCGCTGGCCGAAAGCTCCGAACGTCACGAAGCAGAGCAGGCGATGAAAGCGGCTCATCGCCGCATGCTCAAGTACAATCTCCACGATCTCCCGCGCTCACCCGATTGGCATGTCGCGCAGGTTGGAACCGCCACCGCTCGGGTCGACCCCTATCGGAAAATCCTGGCCGGAATCCTCACCAAGCACTTTTTCGTACGCGCGATCTGGATTTCCGCGTATCTGCCCGATCGCGGGCTTTGGGGGCGCGCTTTGGAGGTCGCCGGAACGGCCGCGAATGTTGAACTCGCAAACTACACTCACGCCTTTCTGCTGCACACCGGCGAACAGCTGTGGGCCGCGTACAAACGACACCGAAAGATCTTGTCCAACGCCGAACGTCGTCGGTTTCTGGCCGGAGTCTACACCGGGTTCGCGGAGAAACTCGACCTCGGAACCCAAGAGTGCAAGGACGAGGGCCTCATTTGGCTTGGAGATCCTCGTCTAGAGGAGCTGATCCACCGGCGGCATCCGCGGTTGCGGAAGTTCGGCGCACGCATTTCGATGACTTCGGCTTGGCAGGACGGCAAGACCGAGGGCAAGAAGATCGTGTTGCGCAAAGGGGTATCGGAAGCCACGGGAGGACGTGGGAAACTGCTAAAGGGCTAGATCGTCAACCCGCTTTACCATCCACCGTCGCCAACATCTCCGCGGCCGCCTGCCGTGTCAGATCGCTGATCCTCAGCCCACCCAACATCCGGGCGATCTCCTCGACCCGCTCCTCCCGAGAAAGCGGCAGGATCGAGCTGACGGTGCGCCCGTCGACCTCCTCCTTTTTTACCCGAAGGTGCCTGTCGCCCAACGAAGCGACCTGCGGCAGATGCGTGATGCACAACACTTGATGATGCCGGGCCACCTCCCTCAACTTGTGGCCGATCACCTCGGCAACCGCGCCGCCCACGCCGGTATCGACCTCATCGAAAATGTAGGTACCCACCGGACCCAGGCCCGAAAGAACACGTTTCAATGCGAGTAATGAGCGCGAAAGCTCTCCACCGCTGGCTACCCGCCGAATCGGCCGAGGATCTTCGCCGCGGTTCGGCGCAATCAGGAATTCTACCCGGTCGATCCCCGTGGCCGACAACCGCGCGCCGCCCACCACCGGGCCCGCATCCCCCTCTTCCAATGGAGCCACCGCCACTTCTACCCGAGCGCCGCCCATGCCCAGCGAAGCCAGCTCCTCAGTGATCGCCTTGCCCAATCGAATCGAAGCGGCTTTTCGGCGCTCGGACAACTTATGCGCGAGAGCTCCAGCGCGCCCACACACCTCTTGAACCCGCGCTTCTAATTCCTCAATGCGCGCCTCCGCACCATCCAGACCCGCCAACTCCTCCGCGGCGCGCTGCCGATGCTCCAACACTCCTTCAAGGGTACCGCCATACTTCCGCATCAACCTTCGTAACCCGTGGAGTCGCTCCTCCAACTCCCCGAGCCGGCCTGGATCGGAATCCATGGTCCGCGAATACCTGCCTAACTCCCGAGCTAGATCCTCGATCTCCAGACGTGTCGCGTCCAAGCGCTCTGCAAACGGCGTCAACGCGGCATCCAACCGGCTGAGTTCGTCGATCTCGCCGGCGAGCCGGCCAAGCACATCGCACACCGCCGGCTCCCCTGCATACAACGCTTGCTCGGCGCCGGCGGTCACCCGACCCAACCGATCGGCATGTCGTAACCTCGACAATTCGACAGTGACGCTCTCCTCCTCCCCCGCTTTCGGCGCCAACCGATCGATCTCACCCACTTGAAACCGAAGTAGATCCTCTCTTTCTGTGCGCTCGCTGACCCGCGCTCGCTCCCCATTCAACGCGAGCACGAGACCCAACACCTCGGTGTGAATCGCCCCAATCTCGGCCACCTCCGCCGCATGACCCGCGAACGCGTCGAGATAACCAAGGTGGCAACTGGCATCCACCAAGGTCTGGTGCTCGTGCTGCGAGCTGATGTCCACCAACCCTGCTGCGAGCTCAGCGAGCTGGTTGGCCGTGGCCAACGAGCCATTGACGTAAGCCCTGCTTCTCCCATTGCTTTGAATAATGCGGCGGATGACCAGCTCATCATCGGCGGGCAAACCCAACGCCGCCCATCGGCCTTGAAAAGCCGCATCATCGCCAACATCAAACAACGCTTCGATCTCGGCTTGGTCAGCACCCGATCGCACCATGTCCGGCCGCGCACGCCCCCCCAACACCAGTTTCAGAGCGCTGACGAGAATGCTCTTGCCCGCTCCCGTCTCACCC
>SYKL01000266.1 GCA_005797785.1 Pseudomonadota bacterium
AATCTCGACCAAGTTCACGTCTCCTTGATCGATGACGAAAAGGAGGATGAGCCCATCGAAGTGGAGGAGGCGCCTCAAGCAAAGTTCGCCGCGCCGCCTCCGTCCGAGCAGGAGGCCCAAGAGAAGATCCTCGTTATTAATGAGGTGCTTGCTGGAATTGTGGAGATTTTCGACGAGGAGACCGGACCGGGCACCGGCCGCGCCGCGCTCCAAATTCTTCTCGATGGCGCACCTGCTCGATTCGCAGCCTTACTCCAAGATCTCCAGCTCGACGATGAAGGGCGCCTCCCCGTACCCGGAGTACTCGAAAACCTCCGTCAACGTCCAAATTTCGAGCATCGAAGGTTGATCACCGACGGCCTCGCCGATCTTGTCGAGCGCATGCTGTCGGTCGCGGCCGATGAGCTTTCCGACCCGGCCATCGATCGAATGTTGGAGCACGCTGCCGGTTATCGGCAGCGTATGGGGTTATAATACCAAGGGCGGCGATCCATGCGCAGGTTTCCTTGGTGGCTGGCGGTTGGTTTATTAGGGTTCTCGGGGGTTTCTCCCGCAGAAACGCCTGCCGAGCCCGTGCGCGTGCACCCCATTCCTCCGCTTCCCCCAGGTCCTCCGCCAGTTGGGGCCATTCCGTCAGACATCCTCACTGCCGTCGAACAAACCGCACATCTCCCGCTTTCGGAGCGCCTTCAAGCGATTTCCAAGCCCATGCTCGGGAAGCCGTACGCGCTGGATCCCCTTGGCGAAGGCGTCGAGCCCGACACCGATCCGAAAGCCCGGTACGACGCCTACGATTGCCTTACTTTCGTCGAAGAAGTGCTATCCTTGGCGTTCACTGGGGATCCGGCGCATGCCTCGGTCGTACGCGACCGCCTTCGGTACGGCGGCGGTCCGATCGACTATGCCCATCGACGACACTTCATGGAACTCCAGTGGATCCCTGGAAATGTCGCTGACGGCTGGTTGACCGACACCACTTCTCAGTACGGAAAACCGATCGTGCAAGAGCACACCATCACCACTGCTATGTGGAAAGGTTGGCGCAAACGCCGATTGTTCTCACTTCGAGATGAAGAGCTACCCGTCGGAAAAATCCGCCTCGAGGTGCTCCCCCTGGACCAAGCCATTGCAGCGGCTGGTAAAATCAGTGATGGAAGTATCCTTTTAACCGTTCGAGAGGTCCGGGACTACAGCCCGATCTGGACGACGCACCTCGGTTTCGTGTTCCAAGAAGAAGTTCCTACCTTCCGAAATGCGAGCCGACGCAGTGCAATGCGCGTCTTGGACGAGCGCCTTCCTTGGTATTTGGAGCACCTCAAGTCCTACGGGAAATGGCCGGTTGCTGGCGTTTCTGTGTTCGAACCGATCGAGCAGATCCCTCGGCGTTCGACCTCCCCATAAATTTGGTGGATGCAACGCCTCGACGCGCGCTATACTCCCTCGATCCGGAGTCCTCATGCGTCTTTCTGCACTTTCCCTCCTATGGTTCGGCTGCCAGGGGCTGGAGCCCGTCGTCCCGGCCACCGGCGACCTGGACAGCGAAGAGGGGCAGGACACCACCGAAACGGGTGCAGACACTGGCGACACCAGTGAAACTGGCGGAGGAAACTCGCCTCCCGTCGCCAATGCGGGCGCCGACCAGACAGTGCCTGTCGGCACCATTGTGGGCCTCGACGGAAGCGCAAGTTCAGACCTCGATGATGACGAGTTGGATGTCGAGTGGACGCTCACCGACGTTCCCGCGGATTCTGAGGCCGAGCTCCTCAATCCGACCCACATCGATCCTGAATTCTACGCCGATGAACCTGGCGTTTACACGATCGAGCTACAGGTCGACGACGGAGAATCCTCCGACATCGACGAGGTACAAGTCCTCGCTGAACTCGAAAACGGCGCGCCTACGGCAAATGCGGGCACGGATCAGGCCGTATCGGTGGGCGCACTGGTGCAGCTCAATGGTTCGGCGAGCTCAGACCCCGAAGATGACCAATTGAATTTCCAGTGGACGCTGGCGTCTAAACCGGCCGGCAGCACGGCATCCTTGGACAACTCGGCGAGCCCATTGCCTCGGTTTACTGCGGATCGCGCCGGAGTATATACCCTCTCGTTGATCGTGGACGATGGCACCTTTTCATCGGCCGTGGACACGGTTCGGGTGACCGCGGAATCGACCGAGGACTCGGACTGCCTGTCGTGCAGCGCAGAAGCCCAGCGCCAGCTCCGCAACCGATGGTCCGCTGGCGACGCCGCGTCTGGGCCGGCGCTGGTGCTGCTCCCTTTGTTTGCTGCAACCTGGAATCGCAGAAAGCGACGTACGGACTAAATTTCCGTCGTCGCGGGGTCGAAATCACTCAAATAGTAAACTAACTTACTATTTGGAAAGACTAAAAAGAGCGACCAACGCCGATCGAACTTCCGGCGATGGCGAGTGCTCGTCGATCCACCGCGATACCGCGCGATCCACCAAGCGGCGACCATCTTTGCCCAACGGTGCTAAAGCTCCGTCCAACCAACCCTCTGCGGTGCCTTCACCAATCCGAACCAGCAACTCCGGGAAAAGCTGCTTCGAAAAAGAGATTTTCCCTTCCACGGACACCAAATCATTGACGCCGTGCGCGAACGACGGGAAGCCCAGATCGACCCTCGACAACATCTCATCCACGAACGCCTCAGCCAACCGCTGCGCGGCCGTATCCACCCGTACACGCTCGAACGCGAGATCAGCCCCTTTCTTGCCGCGAAACTCAACATACGCCTTGTTCTTTGGCTCGGTACCCGATGGCCGCAGGATCACCCGCGCCTCCGTTCCAAGCTCAAACACCAATACATCCCGGCTAGCCCTGTCCGTTTCCGATAAAATTGGACCAAAGGGACCTTTGGCCTCACGGCGATCGTGGAAGGCGGTTACGACCAGACCACCAATGGTCTTCGGCGGACTTCGACGAAAGCTCTCTTGAATCGCCTGAATGCGCATACGGCCTACCGCACCACGCATCACCGTCGAAACCAAGTGGTTTGCAACATAACCGTGCTCCGTCCACAAGGACTCGAGCACGTCGACCAAGGTGCGTCCTTCATCCTTCGCCAAGCTCGCCGCTTCCGCTAGGTACAACGCCCCACCTGCGGCATCCTTGTCGCGAATCTGCGGTGTGATCAACACCCCATGCGATTCCTCGACAGCAACCGCAAAATCATCGAGTTGAGCGCGAATTTGCCCATAACGCTGGTTCTCCTCCAGCTGCCGCAAGGCATCGCCGACGTATTTGAAGCCCACCAACAAGTGATCGGCCACCTGGGCGTTCATTCCAAGCGCCATTTTCGCGATGAACCCCGAAGTCACCTCCGTCTGAATCACCACTGGCGGTTTCGCCCATTTCTTCTGGCTGAGAGCGTGATGTACCACCAGCGCCCCCAGTTCATTTCCGTTCAAAAACCGCCATGAACCTTTATGGCGAACCACCGCACCAATTCGATCCGCATCTGGATCGGTCGCCATCACCAAATCGGCGTCGAGATCCTTCGCCAATTCAACCGCAAGGTCCATTGAACGCGGCACTTCCGGATTGGGTGCACGGAAAGGAACCGTCGGAAAATCACCGTCCGGCGCGGCCTGCGCATCCACCAAATGGACATCAAACTTCAGGTTTCGGAGAACCTCGTACACCGACCCCAGACCTGTGCCGTGCAGCGGGGTGTACACCACCTTCGCTGAGCGACTTTGCACCAGAGCTCTCGACTGAACGTGCCAGATGTACGCCTGGTGGATCTTTTCGCCAAACGGCTGAAGAAACCCGCTGTCCTTGGCTTTCTGCCATGACAAACAGCGAACTTCCTCGACCTGTTCGACCCGGTTGACCATCAACTCGTCATTGGGCGGGATCTCCTGCCCACCCAAATGATTATAGAATTTCCCTCCGTTATCGTCGGGAGGATTGTGTGACGCGCTCACGTTCAGCCCAGCGTGCGCACCCAAGAAGCGAATTGCAAACGAAAGTTCCGGTGTAGAAACAAAACGATCGTCGCCGCGGCGTTGAATGTAGACGGTGATCCCATTGGCCGCGTACACCCGAGCCGCTAATTCCGCCAAATCTCGGCTAGACAAGCCCAATACCGGGTTGATGCGCGCGCGATCGTAGATGCCGCTGCGATCCCGAAACACTCGGACATCGTACGCAATCACCACCTTCAGTTCTTCTTCATCAAATTTATCGCGGAGGTAATCCGCATGTCCCTGCACCGAAGTCGACAGGGTCCAAGGATTGATCCGGTTGGGACCGATTCCCACCGGTCCTCGCCGGCCGCCGGTGCCAAAGGGGATCACCTGATAAAAACTGTCGAGAAGCACGTCCCAAGCGCCGTTCTCGATCAGCCATTCGATCAGAGGCCGATAGGGGGCAAATCCGTCGCCCTCGAACCAGCGCTCCAGATTCGCTGCTGCCAACGCCCGAACTTCCGAAGCCACCTGCAAGGACGCAAATCCGTCCACCGCGCGTTGAAGGACCGGATTCAAGGGCACACCTCCTCGACGGACCGCCATAACGTGCCCGCCGCCGAACGACCCGAAAAGGTGGCCACAAACCGAAAACCCTTTAGGGTCTAGGTTTCTGCTCTACTTTCGGCTTGGGTTCTTCTTCCTTCGGCGGAGGGTTGGTGCTCGCGCCCGACTCAATCTTGACTTCCGCCGTTCCACCCTTGACAGCCGGTTGATCGGGCTCGCCGCCAACCACGACGGGGGGATTCCGGGGGCGATCGGGTTGATCCGGTTCGGTGACCTTCATCTGCTCATCCAACAGACGCTGATCAGCGATTCGCTGCGACAATTCCCGAACATACCACCGCGAGCGACCGTTGTTCAAATCGATCGAAGCCTGCTGAGCGCGGTCGAGTGCCGCCTCCAACTTTCCTTGGGTTTCGAGATACACCGCGAGATTGTACTTCGCACGCCCACGCATTTTTGGATTCGGATCGTCGACCATGGCGCGCCACTCTTTGGCCGCACCCTCCCAATCCAGGGCGCGAACATGCACTTTAGCCGCCTTCAATCGTGGATCCTTGGCCCCATAATACGGTCGATAGAGATAGTTGTAAGAAGGGGAAATTCGACGCCCGTAATCCTCCCCCGCAATCCAACCCACGGTCATGATCGTGTCGTATTGACTCGGCAACAGGCCAACGGCTTCGGCCTCGGTTTTTCCTTTTTGCTCCCAGCTATCGGCGTACCGAAACTCTCGCGACTGATCGATCAATTCGTGCCGCAATACATCGTATACGCGCCAAGACGTTAAAACGCTGGTTTCGCGGCGCGCAGTGTATTCATTTCGCGTAACATCCTGCCCGTCCTTGGTTTCGGTGACCTGAGCCACCGTTACCGCGATCGAGGAGTCCGAATCAAACGATTCCAAGGCCACCAAGGCTTGCGCATCCACCCGTCGGCAGATCCGATCGGCCGCTTTCCAGGTGATGGTGTCATCCCAGATGCCGCTTTCCACCTCGTCCAGATCGACCACCGGCACAACCGCGTCAAACCGAGGGCTGTCTTCAACCGTCTGAATCGCAGCTTCCATCGCCTTGATGGCACCCTCTCGATCGGCGTGGATCGCTTCGCCCGTGAGCGCACCCTCAATCGCAGAAAGTACGTGCTCCCCGGCATTTCCAGCCGCGCTGCGGTCCACCACCGCCACCCGCATCACGTCCGAAGGAAAGGTGACCGCCGCAGGCTCTAGCACCCTGATTGAAACTGTCGGCGCACAACCTACTAAAGCCACACTCATCAAGCCGAAAACCAAACGCACGGCGCCTCCCAGACCCCCGATTCTACGGGGGCCACCGGCGCGCGTAAACGTTCGACGAACGGAAACATTCAACATGAGCGAACGATTATCGAATTCGCCAACTTTATCCGAACTTATTCGTCTTCGTAAGTGGCCGCGCTGAGCCGCCACAGGCTCGCATCATCATTGAACTGAAAACCGACCAGATTCCATCCTTTGATCGCGTAATAAGTACCGTGCAGGGGGTGATCTCCTCCGGTCACCTCGAACCTCACACAGTCTTCCCAGGTATCGGAAATGGGCAGATCCGGACAAGCACCGATCTCGGCAAACTCGGAATCAAAGCTAGTTCCCGCGGTCTCGGTGCTGATAACATCGCCTACAATGCCATCCCGTCCCGTCAAACCGATGGGAGGATCATAGGAATGTTCGCCTGAACCATCGGTCATCCCATAGATGAAGGTGCCATAGGTGCCGTCCGAGGACATGCGCAGCTGCGAAATCCGCCACGGACCTTCGGTGCATTCGCCATCTTCGGGGCACACAATGGCGTAGTCGATGGTATACACTTGAATGGACTCTTCGTCGGGAGCGGCCTCATGATCGGGGCTAAGGGTAGCCCGCACCTCATAAATTTCGTCTTCGTTTTGAAAAGTCCACGTGCGCACGCCATCGAACGGGAAGAAGTCGTCCATCGAGTAGCCGGTGATGCCAATGTTATCGCCCGAACAGCCCGACAAACCCAGGATCAAACCAACCAACGGCAGCGTGCGCATCGCCCCTCCCAGCGCCCCAATGTATCCGGTCGCGCAACAGATCGCTACGACAGATCGCGCATCTCCGCCGCCAACCGTGCCACTTCCGCGGCTTCCTCCGGCAACCGCAACCGCTCCCACTGGGTCGCCGCCAGCGACTCTGCCACTTTCATCACGTTGGTCCAATGGAATTGATGTGCCACCCGCACGATCGCGGTCACCAGGTACGCGATGTCGTGATCGACCGTATCGCGAAGTCCGAGCTCTGAGGCGGACCATATCCACTTGTAGGTCCCTTGTTCGTCGCCCCGATACGCCAGCAACGCCGCCACCACCAAGCGGTACATCGCCCAAAGCCAATGTCCAGGCACCTTATTGAGTGTCTCCGACGCGGCAACCGAATGTTCGTACATCGGCCCCAGCTCGCCTTGCATCAGCGCCACCTGCGCC
>SYKL01000267.1 GCA_005797785.1 Pseudomonadota bacterium
ATCCCAAACACGAGAGGGTTCACAGTACCGATCCCCGAGGTGGGGATCTTTCCGATCGTGGCATCACCTACGCGAAGCACGGCGATCCCATGGTTAAATTTATTGTATGCCTGGCAGGTGGTGGGCGACGAACAAGTAATGCAGGTTTACTATCCCGCGATCGTGGCACCGCAGGTCGAACGCACCGACGCTTTGGAAAACGAAGCGGCCGCGCGTACCTTTGACGGGATCGTGAATGTGTTTCGGTACATGAATGGGGAGCAGTTGCCGGGCTTTCCAGCGGGGGTGTCGTTCGATCTGGCGGAGGATCCGAATCCGGGGCTTCCGGACGTGTACACCACCGATTCTTCGACCTGGGGGGCAGCACCCGCCAACCTGCAAACCCAAGGTGCGATCATGGCCGGGTACCCCGCGGAAGCGTTCTTCGAATACCACCGGTTGACGGGCGATCCAGCGGCGCTTTTGGCGCTTACCCGGGTCGGGGAGTTTCAAGCCGCCGGTCGGCTACCGCTCGGTACCTTTCCTTACGATCGGCGTTCGGACGTCTATCGATTTTTGCCGATGATGCACGAAGTGAGCGGAACTTCGGCGTGGTCCGCCCTGGCCAACGGCGATCCAGCCCGCCTTGCGACCGCCGCCCCGGCGGCGGAATGGGTGCTGTACTACGAGCAAATCGGCCATTACATGCATGGAACCGACAACGACCTTCCCGACTATGTGTACGCGATGCGGCACTTTGGAGTGAGGGAGGAGCAGCTGCGGTTGTCGTCGGTGGAGGTGACCGAAGGGGAGCTCGCCGCGGCCACGGCGGTGGTGGATTCAACGGTTCGATGCGCGGGAGGGAGCTGTGTGAGCTCGCTTTCGCAGGCCGCCTGCGAGCTTGGGCTCGATGTGGTGCGGGTGCGCACGCAGACCGAAGGACCGGTCGCTCCGTTGCAATGGCTGCTGTCGAAGGGGGCTTCGGGAACGATCGACCTTACCTACTGCCGGCCCGACTACGATCGCATGGCGGCGGGGTTGTGCGCGCAAATGACGGACGAAGAACGAAATTCTACGAATTGGCCCCCGTCCGAATACCAGTGGGCGCCATGCCCGTAGCGGCTACTCCTTCCATTCGCCGAGGATCTTGACGCGCATTCTCTCTTCCCGCTTTTGCCCGCGCTGTTTGGCGCGAGCGGCTTCGGTTTCCCGATCGCGGGGTGGTGCTTTTGCGACCAATTGTTCGCGCACCAGGCGGGTGGTGATTTCGGTGATTTCGGCGACCGCTCGGTCGAATGCCGCTTGGTTCATCGCTGCGGGTTTGACCGTTCCGGAGACCTTTCGCACATATTGGAGTGCGGCGGCCTGGATTTCGTCGTCGGTGGCGGGAGGTTCGAAATTGAACAGCAGGCGGATGTTTCGGCACATGAGGCTTCTCGGGTGTGGGGGTGGAATAACCGGGCGAACGGGCGAACCGGGTGCCGACCGATACACCCGAAGTGGTCATTCCCATAGGGAGAGCGGCCCCGCCGAAGCCGGGGTTTCATCGTCGCCGATATCCGCGGTATTTCCGCGCCCGAGCTGCCCGCGCGCATTCCCGCCCCAGCAGGTGACTTCCCCGCTTTCGAGAACGGCGCAGGAATGAAAACCGCCGACGGCGATTCCTTTGGCGGGAGCTCCGAGATCGGCTGTAACCGAGGGATCTTCGTTATCGCCGATCGACGCGGTGTCGGCGATCCCCAGTTGCCCGTGATCGTTGTTTCCCCAGCAGCGAACGTCGCCGGTGGTCAGCACGCCGCAGCTGTGGCCGTGAAAATAGATGCCACTGTCGTCGTACCAGAAGATCCCACCCGCAGAAACCGCTGCAACAGCGCCGAGTTCGAGGTCGCCCGCGGTGGAAGGTGCTTCGTCGTTGCCGACGTCCGCGGTGTTGCCGTAGCCGAGCTCACCGCTTTCGTTGGCACCCCAGCAGCGAGCGGCGTTTTGGTCGGTGAGCGCGCACACATGGTACAGGCCGGCGGAAAGGTGGGTGACCGGAGCCCCCACGTTGGTGGTGCTTCCGGAGCTTGGCAGCTCGTTGTCGCCGATGTCGTCGATGTTGCCGCGGCCGAGCTGGCCATTGGCGTTGGAGCCCCAGCAGACGACGCCGCCGCCATCGGTGATTGCGCACACATGCGAGGTTCCGCATTCGACATGGGTCACCGCGGCGCCCACGTCGATCGAAGGGATGGAGGCGGGAACTTCGTCGTTGCCGATGTTGCGTGTGTCGCCGAGCCCGAGCGAACCATAACCGCCGAAACCCCAGCACCGAAGCGAACCCCCTTCGATCACCGCGCAGGTTTGGCTTCCGCCCGCGGAAATTTCGATTGCGATACCCCCTACGTCCACCGGTCCGGCGGAAGTTGGAGTTTCATCATCGCCGATCCGGTTGGTGTTGCCGTACCCGAGTTGGCCAAAGAAACCGGATCCCCAGCAATACACGCTTCCATCCTTCAACAGCGCGCAGGTGTGCAGCCCGCCCGCGGCGATCTGGACCGCCGGACCGGGAAGTTCAACGTCGCCCGCGGAAGCGGGAGTTTCATCGTCGCCGATCGCGTTGGCGTTTCCGTAGCCCAACTGCCCGAATTCGCCATACCCCCAACAGCGAACGGCGCCGTCGCGGAGCGCGCAGGTGTGGTAGTCGCCGGTGGCGATCTGAACCTCGACGGAAGGGGTTTCGGAGTCGTTTGAATCCACCGTTTCGGAGTCTTGTGCGGAATCGTGGATCGGTTCTGAATCGTCAATCGGTTGACTATCTGAGCCCGTGCAGGCGGTGAGGCAAAGAAGCGAGGCGAGCGCGCGCATGGACCTTCCAAGGATTCCTACGAGCTACCTCGCGAAGTTGTAAACCGTCGTGAAGGTTCCGCGAAACGGGCATGCGCCGCTTGTTCGCGGGCAATGGAACGGAGCCGCCAAAACCGAGCGATGTGAAGTCGGTGCCCAAGGACCGGCGCGGCGCGGCGGGCCAAGGCGGTGGATTTGCGCGCGGCTTGAGGTGATCCTTGAGTCAAGGGAGGCGCCATGCGCGGCATTTGGTTCTGGACGGTTATGGGGTGCGGGAGTCCTGCGGAAACGGGCGATACTGCCGATACGTCAGAAACCGGGGACACTGCGGATACCAATGACACGGCAGATACCGACGTTCCCGATACGGATCTCCCTGACCCCAACTTCAGCTTTTTCGTGAGCAGCACCGGAAACGGCGCCAACGCTGGTAATCTCGGTGGACTCGCCGGGGCCGACCAAAAGTGCGCGGACTTGGCGGCAGCCGTGGGATCCGATCTCGAATGGCATGCTTATTTGAGCACGTCGGACGTGAATGCGCGGGATCGGATCGGCGACGGTCCATGGTACAACGCGGAAGGAGCGTTGATCGCCGTGGATGTGACGGAGCTGCACGCCGACGGGATCCCGGCAGAGTTGGTGATCGACGAA
>SYKL01000268.1 GCA_005797785.1 Pseudomonadota bacterium
AAGTGTATATTGATTACGATGCTCTGGGCGTAGAGGGCATTCACGGCGGAGAATGGGTCTCCTACGACTATTCTGAAGTGGTCGGCGCGATCACGGCGCCCGAGCTCGCCACGGAAAGCGAAATTTCCTTGGCGGTGCGACTGCTGATCTCCGAGATTGGTGCGGATCGCCTTCTGATGAACCGTTTCGGGTTGTTGGAAGCGGTCGGCATCCTGTACACCGTCGACAATCGGCTCGACCCCCTGGCCTACAATCCTGAAAGTGAGGGCAATGCACCTACCTTTCCAGGATGTGCTCCCGGGGACAACTTCTACACCTGCGCCAACGCCCAGCAGTACCTCGGAATGGCGACTTGGCGGGCCCTTTCGCCCGAGCGACACTACGACCCCACGGTATTGGAGCAGGCCGCCGACGTGGCCGTCGCCGCCTGGTGGTTGCAAGAACACGGTTGGATCGAAGACTTTACCGAAGGCGCGACCAACTACGTCCACCGGTGCGGAGCCGCCGCCTACGGCCTGACCACCCACCATTGCGACGCCCACATAGGGAATCCAGCGCGCGATGTTCGTGGTGCAAATCCATTTACCGGACCGATCGTATTCAAAGCCCCCACGGTATTCCTCAACCGAAAGGGATTTTATGGCCTGTATGAGTCGCGCAGGATTGAATTTGATCCGTGGTGGGACGTCGAAGGGCTCGACGGCGATGGGCTTGTGGATGCCGACGCCGAGGCGGTTTTATGGGAGTCCGAAACACCCGAATTTCTTCCTTCGGGCCGCTTCCCTGGGCCCGATCCGCTTGCCGCCGATGCTGGATTGCGGGCGTTGATCGAAGCTTGGGGCGCACCGCAGGACCAAACCACGGTCGAGCACCTGCTGCGGGCGTATTCCTGGTAGGCGCGGAAGTTGGAACGCGCAGATCGGTTGAATTGGTAGGTTGGGGGCAAGACATACGCGCATGCAGCAGTTCGCTGTTGTGGCGTTGACGAAATCATGGCAACTTGAGCCCGTTCTGGCGAGGTTTATCATGTCTGTACGTTCTGCATTTGTAGCTTTGTCATTGCTTTTCCCCCTGTCCGCATTCGCGGTGCCCACATGGGCCCAGATCACCGCATCCGGTTGGACCAACGTCACCAATGTAAAAAATGTGGCCGGCGACATCGCGATCGAAACTCGGAAGATCGACGGCCTGGCCTGCTACCGGGGGAAGACTTCGGTAACCGGCGTTAGTCGAGAAAAATTGCACGAAGTGGTTGCCGATATCCCAAGCACGCTGAAGTGGTCGACTGCGGGAGTCACCAAAGCGGAAGTCCTCGGCAAAAGTGGAGCTACTCTCGACTATTTTCAGTACCTTGATGTTCCCGGATGGACGTTCGCTAATGACCGGTTCTGGTTCTTAAAGGGAACCACCGAAAAAACCGCTGACTCGACGATTTTCCGTTGGGAGCGCCTGGAAAATGGCGGCGCCTACAACGCGAAATTCACCAAGGTGAAGACCGAAAACCCGAACGCCGTGGAGCCTCCGATCAATGTCGGCGGCTGGGCTTTCACGGGTTCCGATCCTGTCCAAGTCACCTACTCGATTTGTTCGGATACGGGCGGCTCAATCCCCGCGGGCATCCAAAAAGCCGCTACGCGCGGCACCCTCCCGGACACGATCCGAGATGCGGTGGTGGAAGCCAAAAAGCGAATGGGCAAGTAGCTCTTGGCGCATCCGCCCCGGTAGCGCTGCGCTCCTACAAAAGTTGGTGGCGGTCGCTCAATCTGAGGGCGATCGTGCCGAGAAGTCAGCAACGGTGTTTCGGAGGGCGAATGCGGATCGAGACGGGCTCAGTCGCCCTCGCATCACAATTCAGTTCCCGAAAAGCAATGGAAGTTCAGGAATCGGCTCGTGTTTGGGGCGACCTTCAAAAAGCCCCGAAAAGCCTGCCGATTCGACTGAACATCCCCCGCCTACCCACCGAGCCCAGCCCGGTGGTCGACGACAGCATTGAAAGACGCGGTCCTGGGCGGCTTCCCGCAAATGCCATGGAAGCCTTCCAGCGGGCCCTGGAATTGGCCCCTCCGCCGCCGAAGCCTATGGTTCCCTCTGCGCCGCCACCACCGAAGTCGGTCAGCGAGGAGGAGCCCGTAGAAGGCGCCTCGATCGAGCAGAATGTTACCGCGATGATTTTGAAGCGGATGTTCGGCGTGGAAGCCGAAGGCGCCAGTGAAATCGAAGAAGCCATGGCCGAAGGCGCTAAAGACGCCGCCCGCTCTCAGGAGCAGATGGCAGAGGCTCAAAAAGGCCCCGATCAACGCCACGGTTGGGGTGTTGAGTACCGCCGACACGAGCGCCGCATCGAGCAAGAGCAGGTGGCCTTCGCAGCGGAAGGTCAGGTCACCACCGAAGACGGGCGGGCAATCGCCTTTTCCACGGCCTACGCTCGCGAATACACCTCAATTCAAGAATCGGAATTTGTGTTTCGGGCTGGGGATCCGCCTCCGAAGGATCCTTTGGTGGTCGATGCGGCACCCGGGGGCGCTACCCTCACCGACCAGACCTTCGCTTTTGATCTCGATGGCGACGGTGCTTTGGACGATATGCCCGGAATTACCGGCGGCGCCTACTTGGCGATCGACCGGAAT
>SYKL01000269.1 GCA_005797785.1 Pseudomonadota bacterium
CCGTAATGGATGCGGCCCTTTTCACCATCGAACCCAATTCGTTTCCAAAAAAGATGTTGTCACCCAGCGCCAAACAACTTGGCTTACCCGCAACAAAATCCCGACCAATCAGGAAGGCCTGTGCCAGGCCTTCGGGACGCGGCTGCTCTGCATAGGAAAACGACATTCCCAATGCCGAACCATCGCCGAACAGGCGACGAAACAACGGTAGATCGTGGGGGGTCGAGATTAGCAAGACTTCTCGAATGCCGGCCAACATCAAGGTACTAACTGGATAATAAATCATCGGCTTGTCGTACACAGGCAGCAACTGCTTACTGACGACCCGGGTGACCGGGTGCAGTCTCGTTCCCGCCCCACCCGCCAACAAAATGCCCTTCATCGCTAGATCCTGGATTGATTCGCCAACGCCCTGCCCAGTCTTACGCGAGGCATCCCCCTCCGTCAACGGCCAAGCAGCAGCTGTCGCGCCCTTCGTGCGCTGTCGGGCAAGAACAACAAAATAAGGCCGGTATACAGCAACACACCCATGGTTACGAGCACGACCAGCGCAAAAATGTGCCCGAATCCGTCCAAAAGCCACCGATCTGCGGCCGCGACCGCCAACCCCATGCACAGTGCCGCGGCACCCGGCCGCGCGATGGCCCAAACATAGCTTCGAAGGCAGGGTCCTGTATTCGGCCGTACCAAGAACCAATAGTTGAGCGGCGCATACAACACTTGCAAAACAAAGGAGGAAGCGGCCACCAGCGACAGGTCGCCGAAACTCGCGGCGATGATCACCACGGGCACCTCAACAAAAAACAAAACCACGTTCCAGTAAAAACCAAGATCTGCTCTACCTCTTGCCGCCAAAAGAGCGCCCACGGGGTTCGCGTGCGAACGCACCATGGCGGCCATGCACAGCCACATCAGAGGAAGCACCGTCTCTTCCCAACCATTCCCCGCCAGAACCGGTACCGCGTGACGGGCGACTGCCGCCAAACCGCTCATCAAAGGGGCGTTGATCAGCATAATCACGCCCATCAGCTCAAGGTACCGATCGCGAATGGCCTCACGATCGTGTTGCAAACGCGCAAAAACCGGAAACGCCACCACGTTCAGCGTGCTGTTCACCCGGCCAAGCGGGAGCATGGAATACTGATAGGCTAGGTTAAAATGGCCTAAACTCCGCGATCCAAGTGCGCCACCGATCACGAATTGATCCGCGCGCGACGTCATGAAATTGATCATGCGCTCGCCCACTTGAAACGCGCCAAACGAGAGGAAGCCCGAAAGATCTACCTTTCCCGCCGTAAACTTCAACGGCCATCGCTTTACGCCGGTGATCGCCAGGACCACCGACCGCACCGTCACTGTCGTCAGTGGTCCCCAAAGCAGTGCTTCTGCGCTGTATCCCTGCATCGCCGCGCCAAGCGCCACCAGAAACCCCGCCGCTGTTGCCGTAATGTCGATGCTCGCAAGAAACTGAAACCGCAGTTCGCGCTGAAACAACAGGCCAAACTGTTGTCCTAACGGCGCAATCACCAACGGCAAAGCGACCCACCACACCAAGGTCCGGAGCCGATCCTCTTCGAAATACCAAGCCAATGCCGGCCCGGACAAAACGACCAATACCGTCGCAACGATCCCTGCCACAAAGTTAATAAGGTACAACCGAGACAACTGTTCTCGCGTGGCATCACGTCGACGAATCACCATGGCGCTCATTCCGAGGTCGGCAAACGCCAGGGCAAAACCCGAAACCATCTGCGCAGCGCTCGCCATCCCGTACTCCGCCGGCAGAATCAATCTCGGCAGAATCAGTATTTGAACCACCTGAATCGCGGTGATGCCTGCCGAAGACACGGCACTCCAACGGTACCCTCTCGCGGCCTGCTGCGACAGAGGCTCTCCCCCCGGGGTTTGCGAGCCCTCTTTTTCCTCCGTGTTCATACCAGACCGTCGCCAACGCGCAGCCCCGCCCAACGGGCCGCTCGCGCCCCACTCCATGAAACCCCAGCCCAGCGGACCACTTTTAGCCGAAGGCTTCCATCGACTGCGGCCACGACGGGGCCTCCCGGCTCCAGCGCGAGAACCACCCCTGGTCTTCCGGCTAAAAACCCCTTTCGAACACCCGCATCCTCAGCTTCCTGCACCCCGAATCGCCGCCCCCGCCAGGTCGTAAACGCCCGATGGGTACGAACCAACGCCCGCAACTCCGAAACCCGTGCCGTTTCCCAAGCCAACCGATGGTCGAGGTCGCGATCGCCAAAATACAGGCTCGCCTTAGCCGCCTCCTGAGGGACTAATGGTTTGTTTTCTCGGATCGCTCGGGCAAGATCGTCGACCAACAGCGGAGTCTCCGCCAACAACCGCTGGTAGAGCTCGGAATACGTCCATTCTGAGATGGGGAAGCTTCGTTGGACATAAATGTCGCCTTCATCGATGGCTTCCGTCATCTGATGCGCCGTGACTCCACTCTCCGTGGCATTCTTCGCGATCGTCCAAAAATGTGGGTGCGCCCCTCTAAACGCTGGTAGCACCGAGGGGTGAAAATTGATCACCCCTCCCGGAGCCAACTCCAACACCGGTCGCCGAAAAATCTGCGGATATGCTGCAGAAATACAATATTCCGGGCGCAGCCGCCGAAGTTCCACCAACAGATCCGCTTGATGCACGTCATTCACCCGCCATTGCGGCAGACTCGACGGAATATCAAGCTTAGGCGAGGACTTTCGACGAGGACGCCACCCCGCCCGAACCGGCCCGTGCACCTGCTCCTGAAACCGCCGCCACCGGGCGTCATCGGCCCAAACCAACCCTATTACATCAAAATGCTCGAGCAGCGGCCGCAAATGCGCAGCGCCGTACGCTGAACGTTCCCCTACAAACAGCACCACCCGCGCCTTGGTCATGGTTTTCTCGCCACCACCAAATACATCCAAGTCCACTGTTCGGTGCGATCCAGGCGGTCTAAACCGTGAGCTACCTCGCCAAGCGCCCTTCCCATCGGATCGAGCGCGTGCCAGCGCCGGATCGGTCCTCGGTTGAACCGGTACAGATTGTACAAAAACAGGGTTCCGAAGGTCACCCAAAAACCCGAGAGCGCCTTGAGTTCCACGACTTCAAAACCCGCTTTTTCAAACAGATACCGGAGTCCGTATTTCGAATAACGGTAAAAGTCTCGCGGTTCTTCGTGAAGATGCCAAATGAAAGGCACCGAATAAATCGCATAACCATCCGATTTCAGCACCCGAAAACACTCGGCGAGCGCTTCCGACGGCTCTTCCAAATGTTCCAACACGGCGGTACACATTGCCGTATCAAAGGAGGCGTCTGGAGCGGGGATCTCGTAGGCGGTGCCGACCAGATCCACCGCATCCATTCCGTGGAGTCCGCCCGCCCGGTCCACGCCAACATGCTCTTTGATGTGACGCTGCAAGAGGGCTTTATACGGCTTTTTTCCACATCCGATGTCGATCAACCGCCCGCCGCCGTACCGACGCACCGCCTGTTCCAAGGCGGCGTCGTGAATCCGGTAAATCACGGCATTTCTCGGATCGGACATCTCTCCCCCACAACCCTGGTATCTCACGTGTGGAGCGCAGTCAGGGCGTGTGCGCCACCCGCAAGAAACGCTCTCGCTCCGCCTCCGTTGCACTCCCGCTGTCCACCAAGACGCGCAAATGAGGGGTAACCTGGCCTTCTCGGCCACGACGATCGAATTCGTCGATCAGTCGCCGCCGCCAACCGTCCTGCTCCGGATAACGGATCAACATCGCTTCCAACATGGGTAAACCTTGAGAATCCGAGGTATCGAGCATTGCCAACGCCAACTCCGCTTGGACCGACGGGAAGGACTCCGAGCACTGCGAAAACACCCTTTCAAGAGGAATGATGGCTTCTTTCCCGCGGTGCAATCCACGCAACGCAACACCGCGAATCCAATCCACTTCGCAGTTTTGGCTTAAGCCATTCATGAGTTCAAACGCCTCATCATAGCGCGCCCAAGCATTCAGCCGGCGTCCAAAATACCACCGGCACGCGAGCGTGTCCGTCGCCGCCGACTCATACAGCAGCTCGGCACCTGTTCGATCCCCCAAGTCTTCCACCACTTTCGCCATCCGGCAAGCCAGATCCTCCCGGTGCGGAGAAATGGCCAACGCCGTAGCAAACGGCATTTCACCTGACTTTGCGGCCTCCCGCAGCCATGCGTCGACATCGGCGTCAGGGGGAGGCTGCAATTCGAACAACGCCGACCATGCGGCCGCCGCCTCATTGGAATGGCCCAGCAGCCCCTCCAGCCTCGCCAACACCAACGCCGCCGGCACGGACGTGGGATCCAGCACCCGCGCGTCCAGCGCCCGCTCACGGGCCTCCGGAAGGTATCCCTCCCGCCACATCACCTCCGCTAACCCCAACATCGAAGGAGCTGACAACGGCTGCTGCCCCAAAGCCAGACGCCACCAATTCTCGGCGTCGGGGCGATGCTCTTTGGTAGCCTGCTGCGCAATCCGTACCGTCTGTGCGTGCGAACTCCACGTTCCGCCAGGCTGCACGGATGCCGCCGCCGCCCCCAACAGCAGACCGATCGCAGGCAGACCCAATAAAACCACCAGCGGTCGCGCACTTCGGCGTACCGACGCGTTCACCGACGCCTGAGTCAGTGCGAGGCCCTGCCCCAACGACAGCGCCCACAACCACGCCAGAGCCCCATGGCGAAGCGGAAAATCGAACATCGAGCCCAACAGAATTCCGAGAGAACATGCAATGCACGCCGCCAACCACGGCCGTACCTCGTCCGAAGCAGATTTCCAGCCTCGAAAGAGGATCACCATCGCCACTGCTGCGGTCACCCACCACAAGCCGCCAAAAAGAACCCCTTGCTCAGCCAACACTTGTAGAGGTTCGCTGTGCGCATGTGTCGAATGCACAAAACTCGGATCCGTTTTCGCCCATCGGTGGGCCTCCCCAAATCCACCCACGCCAACGCCCAAGCACGGCGAGCTGACGATCAACCGCCACGCTGCAGCAAACAGCTCGGTCCGATCGCCGAGCAGATCCGCCTCACCCCAGAAACCAGGACGAATCAACCGCGTGAACGCCTCCAGCGCTTGAGTTGGCCCCAAAATCCCCACCCCCACCGCCGCGACCAAAGAGGCTCCCAAAGAAGGGCGGCGAAGAAACGGCCACATGAGGTTCGCCCAAACGCTCAAACAAGCGACCAAAACGAGTACCGCACCCCGGCTTTCCGCCATCCATGTGCCCAAGATCAAGACAAACACCGCAGCGATTGGAAAAACCTTCTTCCTGATCTGGTTTTCCCAGGCGAAGGCCATCCCAAACGGAACCAACACCGCAACCAACAACGCACCTGCATTGCGGTAAATGAGAGTGCCAAAGGGATCTGTTTGCTCGCCGAAGCCCGTGCCCAACACCCCCGTTAACCCCAAACCGCGCTGCAGGACCTCGAGCAGAACCAGGACTACTCCAGTTCCCAGCAAGATCATTCCGTTTCGTCGCGCCCGGCGCACGGTGTGAGCGGTCGCCGCCACCGCGACACCGCCGATCACCAAAGAAAGCAGCCACGAAATGCCCATCAGCGCACCCTGTGGATCGACCGCCACCGGATGCAGGCCGTGCGACTGCGCGAGCCCCAACTCAACCACAGGCGCCAATCCCGGTTGAAGCACGCCTCTCACGCCCGACGACACCGGTATCAGCCCTAAGAGAGCCCCTAAGCTTGCGATCGCCGCCATCCAAACCAACCGTCGGACCGGAGCGGACAAGTCGAGAGCCGCCGGCAATGTCCACAGCATCGACGCGCCAACAATCAACAACCAGACCCCAAACCCCACTTTCACCACATCGTGAACGCCGCCCAACAGGAGCGTCATCGCCGGGAAGGCGGCCACCAACAGCGCTCCAGGAAGCGCATCCTTGGCGCGGGGCCGGCGGGCAAAATCAGATGAAGTCTTAGACGGCATCGGATACCTTCCTACCGCAGCGGCTTCGATCGGCATATCTCAACCGACCGGCCCCTCCCATCGGATTGCCTGTGGAAAATGCGTCGAACCAGTCTCTTGAAGCGCCACTCCTGCGATACGGGCGCCTGCTGGTTCGTCGAAAATGGACCATCGCCGCTTTTACTGCGTTGCTCACGCTCACGGTGTTGGTCTCCTCGCTGACCTCCACCAAATACTACTCGGCAACGGCCACGATCGAAATCAGCCCGAAAGCGCCCATGATCATGGACATGCGGCAGGTGTCTGAACTTGTCCCGCAATTACTTGGGCAGATCCCACAATATTACGAAACACAATACGACATCATGAAGAGCGATCGGGTATTGACCGAGGCCATCCGCCGGCTCAAAACCCAGAGTGCTCGCCTCCAAAAGGGCCTCCCCTATATTCCCGTCAAGGAGTTCGAGGGAGAGGAGCAACCCGCCGCATTGTTGCGTTCCTACCTTACGATCAAGCCCGAGCCCGATACGCACCTGGTGCATGTGGTGATCGAGCACCCCGATCCGGAATTGGCTGCGTTGTACGCCAATACCGTAGTCGAAGCGTACATGGCCATGAACCTTGAACGTTCGCTGGAGTCCTCGAAAGAAGCGCTCAAATGGCTCAACGAGGAACGCGAACGTTATCGGCTCGAGCAACTCAAGTCCGCGGAAAAGGTGCAGGAATTTCGCGCTTCCAAGGGGATCGTCTTCGCCGAGGGCACTCAGAGTGCCACGACCGAAACACTCGAAAGCCTCCAAGCCGCGTGGAGCGACGCCCATACCCGACGAGTCATTGCAGAATCCGCTCAATCCGAGCTTCAACGTCTTAAAAACGCTGGCGGACTCGCGCTAGCCAACCACCTGGCACATGAGAGTCCCACTCTCGAGGATCTGCTTCAAACCCATCAAACGGCCCTGCAGGAGCAGGACAAGATTCAAGCAAAATACAAACCCGGGTTTCCGGAGCGAGATCGCGTCGATCAGGAAGTGGCCCAGTTGGAACGCCAGATCCGCGACCAAGTCGACACGATCGTGAAGGGGCAAAAGGCCTCGCTCGAGTTGATCCAAGTTGAAGAGCAGCAGCTGTTTGCGGAGCTCGAACGAGTCAAAAAAGAGATGGATCTCCTCGGCGAGGATCTGATTGCTTTGAAGATGCTCACCGGTGAAGCCACTCGAAACGAGCAGTTCTTTAAAGACATCGACATCCGCGTCGCAGAAGTTGGGCTTTCGCAGGTCCTTCAAGCGAGCAACATTCACCCCATCGACGACGCGGTCCCCGGGACTCGGCCGGTTCGACCGAAGGTATTGCTCAATGTGCTCGGCGCGCTGTTGTTTGGCATCTTTGGCGGCGCATTGCTCGCTTTGATCATCGAATATCTCGACTCCACCATTCAAAGCCGCGAGGACGTGGAAACCGCGACCGGCGTCCCCCTTCTCGGGGTTGTCCCCATGTTAAGTCGAGATCAGCTAAGCGCAGTGCGCAGCGCCGTCGATGCGGATGTGATCGTTCACGCGCTACCCCGCTCCAACGTCGCCGAGTGCATGCGCACCATACGCACAAATCTCCTGCTTCGAAGCCCAAACCAGCGTCCGATCCACACGCTGTTGGTGACCAGCGCAGCACCGCGTGAGGGCAAATCGTTCATTTCCGCAAACCTCTCCACCATCATGGCGATGGCGGGCAACCGGGTACTCGCGATCGACGGCGATTTACGCCGACCAACGTTGCATCAGCGTTTTCACGTCCCCAATGAAGCCGGGCTCGCAGATGTGTTGTCGGGGACGATGTCTCTCGCGGATGCGGTACAGCGAACGCACGTTCCCGGCCTGCATGTCCTGGTGACCGGCCCCTCTCCGTCCAATCCTTCTGAGCTGCTGAGCATGGAGCGTTTCCGCGCGTTCATCGATGGAATCAAGGATTACGACTTCATTCTCATCGACTCCCCTCCGGTGAACGTCGTATCCGACGCCCTCGTGCTCGCTTCGATCTGCGACGCCGCGGTGTTCGTCATCGAAGCCGGAGGAACCACCGGTGCTCTCGCGCGCATTTGTTGCGACCGCCTCCGTGAGGTGAATCCCGCATTGTTGGGGACAATCGTCAACAAAGTCAATACCGAGCAGAACGGCTACAGCTACTACTACAGCTATGCCGACTACTCGTACTATCAAAACACCCCGGCCGAGCCGAAGGCCCCGTAGATGCATCGGTCGAACCTCACCATGAGCGCGAAATGATCGCTCCATGGCTGTCGCGGCTGCTCGAACGTTCACCGTGGCAACCTTCGTTCATCGAACTCGCGATCATCGCGGTCGGACTCATCGTCTGCACGCCCCTTTTACATCGTTCTCCCGAACTTTTGCTGGCCATGATCCCCATGGCGTTTATCGGTTTCGCGTTCACCCGCTTTCCCGCGGTGGGCCTGATCCTGCTGTTGAGCGCCCGCACCCTCATCGACATGTTCTGGTGGGTCAAGGGAGACATTCTCGGCCTCAATATTCTGGAATTGTATAGCGGTGTGGCCACCCTGCTCGTTACCGTGCTGATGGTGGTGTCCTTCCGAAAAGTTCAAAACAATCCTTATTTTACGGCGTCGGTCCCCTTTGTCGCCGTTACCCTCATCGCAGGCTTGGTCGCGGGCGACGTCCGCGATGCCGCGGAGATCGCGGTTCGCATGGTAAGCCCGATCATCGTCATGTTTACGGTGGCGGCCTGCTTGGACACACCGCAGCTTCGCCGCGCTTTGGTGCTTTCCCTGTTCCTCACCAGTTTGGTCCCCTGGGGAATCGCTGCTTGGTACCTATATATTGGGTACCTTCCCGAGCTGGTCCAAGGATACTACCGGCTCGACGGCGGATATATGTCCTCGCACGACAATGCGCACAGTATGGCACTTTTCGCCGGCTTTGGTGCCCTGTATCTCTTCCAAACCAAGGACTGGCGGGTACGCATTCTGCTGTGGATCTACACCATCGGCTGCATAATATTCCTATATTATACGTACGTGCGCAATCCGATCCTCGGAATGATCGTTTTTCTGCCCATCTGGCTGCTTTTGGAAGGTCGTTTCACCCTGTTGGTCACCACCGTCGCCGTCGGCGCGATCGTGTTCACCACCAACACCGTGTTCATGGACCGATTCGGCGATATCGGCCGGTTGTTTGGCGAGGTCGGCAACAAGAGCACCGACGACGTCGGCTCCGGCCGTGTGTTCATGTGGACGCGCACCATGACCAACTATCTCAATCAACCCGCGGTGTACCAAGTGTTTGGCCGTGGGCTCGGCGGCCAAGTCATCCTCGGTCCCACCGGTCGGCTCGATGCCCACAACGACTATCTCACCCTGCTTTGCTCCACCGGCGTGGTTTCCGTCGCTTGCTACCTTTGGTTTCAAGGACTGGTGCTGTTACACGCTTGGCGGGTGCGTCAACGAGCCGCGGATCCTTGGCTTCGATCCTTCGCCAACATGATGATCGCGCTCCAATTTCACGTCACGATCACCAACTTTTCCAGTAACTCCTACGTCAGCCGCATCAACATCAGCTGGTTTCTTTGGGCGTTGGTTGGAGTTCTTTTCGCAGAGTCGCTAAAGCTGGCGTCCGGGCACCAACGCCTGGCCGCTTCCACCACGCCCGCCATGAGCGCTGCATGAACTTTTTGGTCACCGGCGGTGCCGGATTTATCGGCTCCCACACGGTGGATGAGCTGGTTCGCCGTGGTATTTCCGTGAGCATTCTCGACGATTTCTCGACGGGCCGACCGGAATTTCTCTACCCCCAGGCGCGCGTGATCCGCGGCTGCATCACCGATCCAGATGCGGTTTCTTCCGCGATGGAGGGATGCTCCCATGTGATCCATCTCGCGGCGCGGCCCGGGGTTGGCGCATCGTGCGCGGATCCGATCGCTTTCGACCGGATCAACGTCCACGGCACTGTGGTCGTCATGCAGACCGCGCGGAAACTCGGCGTGAAACGCCTAGTATTCGCCTCCAGCGCCTCAGTATACGGCCCAAACCCCACCTTGCCATCGCGGGAGAACGACCGCCTCGAGACCGTCAGCCCATATGCGGCGTCAAAATACGCGAATGAAATTTATGCCCATACTTTTGCAGCCCTCGGCCTGCCGACGGTCGGACTTCGGTACTTCAATGTGATCGGTACGCGACAAGCCCCGGAGAACCCATACTCTGGTGTGCTTCCCATCTTCATCGCCCAAGCGATCCAGCAACGCCGGCTGATCATTCACGGAGACGGCTTACAAACTCGGGATTTCGTTTCCGTCGAAGATGTCGCCGCCGCCAACGTCCAAGCGGCCCTCTGCGAAGCGCCCACCGACCGCGTATTTAACATCGGGACTGGGCGTTCGTACAGTGTTTTGGAGCTCGCGTCCGCTGTCGAGAGGGTGTTGGACCTCCCTTGTACCCGCGAGCATCACCCCCCGCGAACCGGCGATGTACGCGAATCGCTGTCGGATCCCTCGCGTGCGCGCGACCAATTGGGTTGGGTCGCGATGCGATCGCTCGAAGAAGAGCTAGAACGCACCATTAGGTGGTATGCTGCCGGCGGCATGACGCCATGAAGGTGTGGATGTTCGGCCCGAGTCTCGAAGGACAAGGCGGAATGGCGGAAGTTGCCCGCCAGATCCTTGCTTCCTCCGCGCATGGCGCCGACATACGGTATTTTTCTACGGTGGGAGGCGGAAACCGCCTTCGAAAGCTCGCGCACGCCGCGCGGACCGAAGCACGCTTTCTTCGAGAGCTTCGATCGCCTCCGGATTTGGTGCACCTTCACATCGGCGCCAACCACCTTTCCTTCGTTCGAAAGCAGGGGTTCGCCCAACAAGCGCGGGCCCTCGGTATTCCCGTGGTGCTTCACCTGCACTCCTCCCTGCATCACCAAATCCGCTTTCAAACGCCCGGAATCTCTTCCGTGGCCGTCGCGATGATGAACAATGCCACGGCGCGAATCGCCGTATCCGAACAAACGCGTCGAGACCTGGAACCTTGGATTTCGTGCGAAGTCCTGTACAATCCCGTCGATCCGGCGGCTTTCTCGGTGCCGGACTTCGACCCCCACCTCCCGCCAACCTTGCTCTTTCTTGGGCATTTGATCGAGGCCAAGGGCGTTTTCGACTTGGTGTCGGTCATGCCCTCCCTGCTCCGCGATCATCCGGATCTCCGGCTGATCCTCGGAGGGGTTGGAGAGTCCGAGCGACTAAAACGTCAGATTTACGACCTCGGCATCGGACATGCGGTCGAGCTTCCAGGATGGTTGGATGGGCCGGCAAAACTTCAATGGATCGCACAAGCGTGGGCGGTGGTTCTTCCGAGTCGGTTTGAAGGCATGCCCATCTGCCTGATTGAAGCTGCCGCCGCAGGCCGGGCTTCGATCGCCAGTCGCCTTCACGGCATCCCCGAAGCGGTGATCGACGGCGTCACCGGTAGGTTGCATTCCGCGCGTTCGACGCAGGAACTGGAGCAAGCCATCCGAGAGTTGCTACGGCCAGGGCAAGCGCAACAGTGGGGCGACGCCGCCCGAGCACACGCCAAAAAGACTTTCGATCGCGATCGATGCGCCGCACAACTCGGCCAAATCTGGCGGAGGTGTCTGTGAACCCCGAGCCGGTCTGGCTGTTCGGATGCCGAATCGATCGCCTCGACACCCAACAGGCGGTAGCCCAGGTCGAAACCTGGATTGCACAGCGGGATCGCACCTATCAAAGCGCGGCGGTCAACTTCGACCAATTGATGAAAATGAAGCGTGACCCCACGTTTGCGCGCACCCTGCTCGAAAGTGACCAACTCACCGCGGACGGGCAGCCGTTGGTATGGTTGAGCCGCTGTTTTGGGGACCCGCTCCCGGAACGGGTCTCCTCCATCGATCTGATGATCGCGCTGATGGCGGTCGCCGAACATAAAAAATATCGGATCTACCTCCTCGGAGCCAAGGAGGAAGCACTTAGTAAAGCGTCTTTACAATTGAAGACCACTTACCCGGCCTTGCAGATTGTCGGGCAAAGAAACGGCTATTTCTCCTCCGAGGACGAGAACAGCATCGTCGACGACATCGTGGCCTCACAGGCGGACATTCTGTTGATCGCCATCTCCTCGCCCAAGAAAGAGGAGTTTGTATCGAGGCATCGCGAGCGTCTGGCGGTCCCGTTCGTGCTGGGTGTCGGCGGTGCGTTCGACGTATTGGCGGGGATCTACCCGCGCGCTCCACTGTGGTTGCGCCGCGCCGGCCTGGAATGGACGTGGAGGGTGGCACAAGAGCCCCGCCGCCTCCTGCCCCGGCTGGTCGAAAACCTGAAGTTCTCCCGGTTTATCCTAGACGAAACGATTGTCCGGCTCCGGCACCGGTAAGTGTTGAAGTTCCCGCATCGGACGGCTATCTTGGGGGGCATCCCCGAGGATCCGCTTGCGCACAAGCGTTGTCGCCTTCGCCATCAGCTTGCTCGTCGGCATGGTCCTGACCCGAGCGGTCCGCGATCTGGCGATCAAGTACGGATGGTACGATCAACCCGGCAATCGGAAGATTCATGTGCGCCCCACCCCGCGGCTCGGCGGCCTCGCCGTGGTCCTTGGGTTCCTGGCCCCTTTAGCGGGATTGTTCCTATACAATAATCCGAACTACTCCTCGGTCTTCGACGATCCAACCTTGTGGCTCGCCCTTGCCAGTGGCGGCGGCCTCATGTTTCTGGTCGGCTTGGTCGACGACTTCCGGGGTTTGCGGCCGGTGGTCAAGCTGATGGCGCAGATCGCAGCCGGCGGCTTTGTGTTCGCGTGCGGTATTCAAATTGACGCGGTCCAACTGCCATTTGTCGGGATGCTGCACCTCGGGTATTGGGCACTTCCAATCACCGTGTTTTGGATGGTTTTGGTGACCAATGCCGTCAACCTCATTGACGGCATGGACGGGCTGGCCGGCGGAGTGGTCGTTCTCGGCGGCGGAACGCTCTTTTTGATGTCGCTTTTCCAAGGTAACGCGGCAGCTGCGGTGATCCTCGCAGCTTTGGTGGGAGCAACCCTCGGTTTTCTGGTGTTCAACCTCAATCCGGCGAGCATCTTTCTGGGTGACGCGGGCAGCCTTTTCCTCGGGTTTAGCCTAGGTTTGATCGCGATCCACTCCAACCAAAAGTCCTCGGCGTTTGCGTCGATTCTGTCGGCGATGCTCGTATTGGGCCTTCCGATCTTCGATCTGACGATGACTGTCATTCGACGCCTGCTCATGCGGCGTCCGATTTTTTCGGCGGATCAGCATCATGTTCACCACCTTCTGCTTCGAAGTGGCCTAAGCCAGAGGCAGTCGGTCGGTGTGCTGCTCGGAACCGCCGCGGTTCTCGAATTGTTGGCGTTGAGTTTCGTGTTTCAAAATGACTCCATCGCCGCCCTGGTACTCGCCATCGTCGTGGTGCTGATCGCCTTTGCGGTGCACAAATTGGGATATCGGGAGCTGATTTATCGAGCGCGGGTCGACATCCCCCCCGTCTGGGCCAACCAACTGGCCGCCGCCGTAGCCCAGGTGCAACCTCTACGAAGTGCGCTACACCGCACTTCGACCCCTGCAGACGTCTGGACGCTACTGACCGAATCCGCCGCCGACCTTGGCATTTCCCGTTTGATCGTGGAACGCGCTGGCCTCCGCCAAGAGTGGACCGGCGCAGAAGCCGACTCCCCCGCCATTTTTCGTGCAGATCTCTGGGCGGGCGAAGAGGAAAACGGAAAATTGGAGATTCACTGGGCGGTTCCCACCACCGCCGAGCCGGCGTTTCAAGCGGTGGTGTTGGTGATCGCCGAGGCGCTGAGTGCGCCAGGGGGACGGAGGGCGCGAAGCGGCTCCTCGCGCAGCGAGAGCCGAGGCGGAACGCCGAGCCCGAAGGAGACCGGCCCCGTAGGGGAGGCGCCCAGTTAGTAATGTCGCTTGACTATCGCAGCCGCATTCGCCAAACGCGGGGTATGCTGTACCGATGAATGTTCACCTCGATCCTCCAGGTGCCGCCACTGCCGCCGATCTTCCGGAGATTGCGGATCTGTTGCGTGCGACCTTTCCCACGGATCGCGCCTGGTCGGAAGAACTTCCCTGGCAGTACCTTCATAATCCCTGCGGCCCTGCGCTCTACGTCAATGCGCGCACCGAAGAAGGACGGTTGGTGGGACATTATGCGGTGTTACCGCTGCCACCGTTGGCTGATGAGCGATTCTCGGCGTTCAAGGTACTTCTCTCACTGAACACAGCGGTCCACCCGGATGCGCAGGGCAAAGGCTTATTTAAGGCAACCGCTCGAAAGCTCTATGAATACCTGGAACAGCAGCAGAGCTCAGTCGTGTTGGGAGTTGCGAATGCTGCCAGCACACCTGGATTTGTAGGTTCGTTAGGGTTTTATTCGTTGGGACGGCTTTCACTTCGGTTTTATCCACCGTGGACGAAGGCTTTTGAGGGGCCAGACCGAACCTTAGCCGCGGACCCCGCGTTTGCGGCATGGCGGGCGCAGCGGCCCGGCGGAAGATTTGCGAAGGATGAGACGACCCGCTCTTTGCATCGGGTGATCGTCCACAAAGGGGCGACGGTGCATGGAGTTCTGACGCATTCCATGCCTTCTGAGCATTGGCAAGCTTTGGGGCATGTTCCTGCGCGCTCGTCGTTGAGCCGACTCAAAGATCCCCTGTTGTACGCCTGCTCTGGGCCACCGCCTGTGGGGGGAGTTCCCGTGCCGGAGCGGTTTCGCCCGAGCCCACTAAGCTACATCTGCCGCGTTTTACCTGACAAAAATGCAGCGTCGCTCATCAACTATCTGACGTCGCACCGCTTTGAGTTTCTGGACTTCGATGTCCTCTGATCCGCGTCCCACCCGGATTTTGACGGTGGACCTCGAGGACTGGTTCCACCTGTTGGAATACGGAGGGTCGTCCGATCCAGCGCAATGGGAAAACTATCCCGAACGAATCCGAAGAAATACCGACCTGCTGTTGGACACCTTCGCGGAGGCGGGGGTACAGGCGACCTTTTTCTCCTTGGGCTGGGCAGCGCGAACCTATCCGGATTTGTTGAAGAAAATCTCTGATTTCGGGCACGAGATTGGCTCTCACTCCGACACTCACGATCTGGTTCACCAGAGCAATCCCGCCGCCTTTCGAGCCGATCTCAGGCGTTCGATCGATGCGATCGAGGGGGCCATTGGCAAAAAAGTGACCGCCTACCGCGCGCCGGGTTTTTCGATCACCCGTTCCTCCCTGTGGGCGTTCGAGATCCTCGCCGAATGCGGGATCACCACCGATTGTTCCCTGTTTCCGTCGGCGCACGCCCACGGAGGTTTTGGGGGCCTGGGCCAAGGGCCCGCGCGAATCGAGACGCGAAGCGGCGTTTTGAAGGAGCTTCCGGTTTCGACACGGGAGCTCGCGTCGCGTGGGATCGCGTTCGCGGGGGGCGGGTATTTCCGGTTACTTCCTTCCTTCCTAGTAAACCACTGGTCGAAGCGTACCCCCTACCTGATGACCTACTTTCATCCGAGGGATTTTGATCCGGAGCAGCCGGTGCTCCCGGGACTGTCAAAACGGAGGCGCTTTCGGTCCTATGTGGGATTGGCCGGCGCGCGCTCGAAACTAGTAAACCTCTTGTCCATTGGTGGATTTCACAGCGTATCCGAGGCCGAACGCCGAATTTCCTGGGACAACACCCCCTGGTTGATCCTGTGAACGTGCTGCTGGTGAGCTATTATGCGCCACCGACGTCCACTCCCCGAGCGGTCCGATTGGCGAACCTGGTCCAAGCGTTGGTTCGGCGCGGACACCGCGTTCAGGTGCTGACTTCGGTCAACACCGGAAAAGATACGCTCAACCTAAAGAAGTTGGTGGGGTCAGACCTCGTGGAGGTGCCGCTCGGCCCCTTCGGAAGGGCGCAGCTGCGTGGAAGCGCTCGTTCTACGTCGGATTCGGGAGCTCCGGCGCCCAAGTGGAAGGCTAAGCTCAAGGGGATCGCGCATGGGCTGCTGTTCCCCGAATGGCAGTCCGAATGGGTATTTCAGGCACAGGCAGTGATTCCTAAACTGGGGCGACCGGATCGGGTGGTCTCGTTGGTCGCGCCGTTTTCCGGTGCGATCCTGGGCACGAAGCTCGCGAAAAAGTATGGTGTCCCGCACATTGTCGACTATGGAGATCCATGGTCGCACAGCGTCGACCGCGGCCTCAACTGGCGCAGACCGCTCGACCGATTGGCGGAAAAGAGAGTAATCTCCGGCGCACGCGCCCTGGTGGTTAACGCCGATCTGCACGCAGACCGCCTGCGAGAGGTGTTTCCTTCGGCGCCCGAGGTCGGGTGCTTCTGGAATGGCTATGATCCGACTGATTTTTCGACGAACAACGTCGAAGTCGGCACGGAATTTCGCCACGTGGGGCAGCTCTACTCGGCGCGGTTGTCGTTGGAGCCGCTGTTTCAGGTATTACCGGAATTTCCTGGCCTATTTCCGCTGCATCAAGTGGGGCCTTCGTTTGGCGACCAACCTTCGGAACTCATCGTTCACCCCGCGGTTTCCTTTGCGGAATCGCTGCGGCAAATGCAGACGGCGAAAGCCCTCTGTTTGTTGGGGAGCCCCGGGGATTTTCAGCTACCCTCAAAAATATTCCATTATGTGGGGTCGGGCCGACCGTTTTTGATCGTGGTGGGGGGTGAACGTCACG
The DNA here is from genome assembly GCA_005797785.1 of Pseudomonadota bacterium. Lineage (GTDB taxonomy): Bacteria > Myxococcota_A > UBA796 > UBA796 > SYKL01. The sequence goes on from SYKL01000269.1 coordinate 16,660, forward strand.
CGTATTCCTCGTTGCCCCTCGGTGATCGGGCCGTGGTGGCACAAAACACGCCTGAGGCGCTCAGAGACGGGCTAAAGCAGCTGACAGAAAGGGTAGGAAAAAGCTACCCTCCGCTGGCGGAGTTCTTCGCGGAGACGATCATGGACCGCTACGTGACGGCGATCGAGGGCTGGGCGTAACGCCGGGATCAACGGGCGGGGCCGCCACGCGGAAGCCCGGTCGTTTTCGGAGGCCAACCGCAGCGGCACCGCCCAAACGCGAACCGCCGCCTCCGAAGCCTATTTGACCCCGTAGACCTGCTTCTGCCATTCGATGGTGCGGCGAATGCCCTCTTCGAGATCGACGGTCGTCTCAAAGCCGAGGTGTTCGCGCACTTTTTTGTTGTTGGTCTTCTTGTGAAGCGTATTGTGCGTCTCTTCGTGCACGTACGACACCAAAGACTCGCTTCGACCGGTGTGTTTCAGCACAATGTCCGAGAGGATCTTGATGTCATGGTAGGTCTCGGCGGCGATGTTGTACACCTCGCCAGGGACGAACCGCTCGCAAATGTTGGCGAGTGCACGTACACAATCGTCAATGTAGGTGCTCGTACGGGTGTGGCCCATGTACACAGTGTACGGCAGATTGTGGAGCGCGCGGTAGGTAAACAGGCAGATCACGCTGCGGAAAGGCGAATAGTGCTCGCCCGGGCCATAGGTGTTGAACAGCCGAACCCGCACCGTCTCCGTGCCAAAACGGGCGGTGGAATTCAACACCTGCATTTCATTGACCCACTTGGTGATCGCGTAATCGTTCATCTGCTTGATTTCGTGCAGATCCATCACGTCTTCGGTCATCGACTCGGGGTAGTCACCGTACACTTCGCTGCTGGAAAACACGATCATCCGAAACTTCAAGCGCTCTTGCAGATGCAGCATGTGCTTGGTGCCCATGACATTGGTCTTCCAAAGCTGCTCGTAGTAGGTCTCCCCATTGACCCGACCAAATTCGGCGGCCATGTGGTAGACATAATCGAACTTATGCGCGGCAAACAGCTCTTCGATCTGACGGTATTCGCTGATGTCGCAGCGATCGTAGTTGGTGAGGTGGCTGTGCCGAAGATCGATGCCGTGCACCTCATGGCCACGAGACTTGAGCAAGTTCCAAAGCGGCGTTCCCACTGCACCGAGTGCGCCGGTGATCAGAATCTTGCTCATCCGAAACTCCATGTCGTGTCGAATACACGTATACGCGATGGCCAGCCGTCACGGCTACCAAAATGAGGACGCCCTCTATCGCGGCGGAACCGTGGCGCCAAAGGGCCCAGATCTCGTTATGCAGGAGCCTGACCCGAGGATCCCCATGCTCGACCCGCGCCTTGTCGCTGAACAACCCGAACTCGTGAAAACCCATCTGCGTCGCCGGCACGCCTCGGATGAGATGTTCGCCGCGGTGGACGCCGTCGTGGCACTTGCCAAGGTTCGTAGCGCGCAAATCACGGAACGCGACGGCCTACTGAACGAGCGCAAC